>CAILAF010000333.1 GCA_903832075.1 uncultured Chitinophagaceae bacterium | reverse complement strand
GAATTATTGGAAGAAGTAACTAAGAGAATGACATCTTCAACTGATACAACATTAAAACGTGCTTTATCAAGAATCGTTGAAAGAAAATCTTTACCTGCCAAACGCAAGGGCTTTACACAAAAAGCAAAGATCAACGGACAAGTTTTATTTTTAAGAACAGGTGAATATACCGATGGTACTTGGGGAGAAATATTTATTGATTTAGCAAAAGAAGGATCTACATTAAGAAGTTTGATTAATTGCTTTGCTATTTCTGTTTCCGTTGGATTGCAATATGGTGTTCCGTTAGAAGAGTTTGTAGAAAAATTTGTGTTCACCAAATTCGAACCGGCAGGAATGGTTGATCATCCAAATATTAAAACAACAACATCATTAGTAGATTTTGTATTCCGTGCATTAGCATATGAATATTTAGGAAGAACAGATTTGGTACATGTTTTAGATAAACCGGAAATTGGGAATACCGGAGATGATGATGAAGTAAGTTATTTAGGTACTCCTGAATTAAGCAGTGTACGTGTAACTGCACCATCTGCAAATACAACACCTGCAACTCAACCGCAAAAATTACAACGTGTTGCAACAGCAATAAAAGCAGAAGCCGGATTAGATATGGTAAATGCTGCTGCAAAAAATATGCAAAGCGATGCTCCTGCTTGTAATACTTGCGGACACATTACCATTCGCAGTGGTACTTGTTACAAATGTTTGAATTGCGGTAACAGTATGGGTTGTAGCTAACCATTTTCAAAGTATATCATAGGTATAAATTAGAACACACCGCTTCGATTCTTCGAAGCGGTTTTATTTTACTCAAAATAAAAATGGCTTCAATTTTTTGAAGCCATTTTATTCTTACAACCAAAACAATATGAAACACATGAGACTATTTAAGGGTACATTCTGCTAAATTAACTTCACCTAATAGGTTATTATAACCAACTACTAAACCTTGCACTTTTACTTTTGTACCTACTTTTAATTCTTTTATCTTATTAATTTCTGTAGAATCAATATTACAAGAAATATTGGTTAATGAAACATTAACACCATGCATTGCTGATACTTCACCATCAACTAATACTACTTGATCAATAAATTTCTTTGTAGCAATGGGTTCGCTTCTTTCAAATTCAACTGATAAATCATTTGAATTCATTTTAAACTTAGGTTGTTCTTTGCCTGGATTACGGTGTTTCATAGAAGATGTCATCCACATTCCTAAATCAACTACCATTTGAGTTGCTTTTTCTCTGTTAAATGCACCCCAAACGCCTACAACAATCATGATTGTAAGCACTGTAAAAATGATTCTCTTTTTCATAAAAAATAAATGATGTTGTGATATTAATTTTATTTCCAAGGCAAAAGTGGTAAATAATAGATCGCAAAAAAATGATAACAGGTATTAACCCTCATGAACTATATCATTTTTCTGAGTGATTCGAATCATCTTTCCGTTTGATGCAAATCATATTCAAGTTTGATGCGAATCATAGCGAAGTTTGATGCGAATCATAGCTGAAAATTTTAATGCAAAATACTTTTGTGGTCGCAACATTAAAGCTATACTCCAAGCAAAGAAGCATAACGTTTAATTGTTTACAACTACTCAATTTTTTAAATTAAACTTAAGTGTATGAAAAGAAAGGTCTATTACCAGAAAGGCATTATCGGTCTGTTTTGTTTATTACTTATTTCACTATTATTAGTGCAATGCACAAAACAAGGCATTAATGCAACAAGTGTTTCACGTTCATTAGTAAACACTCCCGATTCAACAATTTTTTCTCCTTTTTATGACTCAACTATTATATCTACTGCCGATGTTACGCCAGATGTAAATGATGTTATAGTTACAAAAAGTGTGATGAGTATTATTAAGAATAACTGCGTTACCTCTACTTGCCATGGTGGTACAGGTGTTCTGCCGTATTTAAATACTTATGCAAGTGTAAAAAGTATGGTGGTTCCGGGTAATCCAGCAGCCAGCCAATTATTTCAACTAATTACTACTAGTGATTTAAATAAAGCAATGCCACCAGTTAATTATGGTGTTGATTTAACTGTTACTGAAAAAACAATTATCTATAATTGGATTTTAAATGGTGCAAAAGAAAAACCTGCTATTGAAGATTTCAGACCAGCAGCTTTCTCTATTATTAATATAGGCTGTACTTCAGGTAATTGCCATAACGAAGCAACTGCAACAGGTGCATGGGGAAAAAGTGGTTATTTAGGCGCACTTACTTCTGCTGATACTTTATCATTCTTATATTCTAATCCTACTTCAGGTGCAATAACTGCATACACTCAATTGAAGGATCCAAAACTTTCTTTAGTATGGAAAGCATACAAAGACAGTGTAAAAACATTTTATGCCGATACTGTTGCAAATGCTTCTTTCAGAGTTTGGAAAACACTTAGCACCCGTGGTCCTTTAAATACTTATGATGATTTGTTGATGGATATTATGTATCCTAAATCAGTTCGTAGTTCTGCTAATGCCTATTCTGTAGGTGGAGTTAAAGTGAACTGTAAAGGAGATTATTTAAACGGAACAAGTTCTGTAGTTACAAGAATTGATTCTTCATTGGTTTTAGCTAATCCAAGAACTAAAGTATGGGCAACAAGTAACCAAGGTGGCATGGCATATAGCGATGGAGGATTAAAACCTATTGAAGTTGCATTAATTAAAGCATGGTATTTCAACGATCCTAATATTCCTGATGTGTGGAAATATGGAACTGACGGCACTGGTATTTT
The DNA here is from genome assembly GCA_903832075.1 of uncultured Chitinophagaceae bacterium. Taxonomy (GTDB): domain Bacteria; phylum Bacteroidota; class Bacteroidia; order Chitinophagales; family Chitinophagaceae; genus CAILAF01. The sequence goes on along the minus strand of CAILAF010000333.1, from coordinate 3,873 downwards.
TAAATACAGAAAATCAGGAAACATCATTCACAAATAATTTACAACCATTAAAAATAATTTTATGAATAAACGATTATTATACTTAGGAGTTATCAGCGGTATCTTGCTGTTCTCCTCTTGTTACAACAATAAGAAAGATATTTCACTGCCAACCGCAACTTCAATCACAAGCGTATCATTCCGCTCAGATGTTGTTCCGATTATAATTTCAGGGGCTTGCGGTTGTCATAATAATGGTACAACTACCGCAGTTCAATTTTCACATAAAGACACTGTATTTTATGGAACCATTTTAGCAAGATCTGGTGTGTTTAATACAATGGCTAATGGCGGAGATCATCCAGGTGAAGGTGGCATTTACTTTACTCCTGCTCAATCTGCACTTATAAAAACATGGGTTGCACAAGGCGCAAAAGATAACTATACACCGCCTGCTATTACCGGACCAGTTGGTTATACTGTGAACATTCTACCTCTTTATCAATCTGTTTGTAGAGGAAGTGCATGTCATGGTGGATTAGGCCCAACACTAAACTATAGTATTATGGTAAGCCAAAAAACCGTGTTAAGCCAAATGATGACAAGTGCTGGTTCTAATGGACATCCGGGTGGTGCACTAAGTTTAGATGGAACAACAACATCAACATTTTTAGCATGGATTGCACAAAACTTTCCTCAATAAATAATAAATATTTAAAAAAACTTCTTTAACAAATAAAAATTACAACAATGAAAAAATTTATTTTATTAGTATTTGCCTTTCTATTCATCACAAATTTTGCAAATGCTCAAACATATAAAACAAGAGACGCCTATATCTTCTTCAATCCAAATAAAGATCAAACTCATAAAGATTATGCTGCCGATAGCAAAGAAGGAACTGCAATTCTAAAAGTTGAAACAAACGATGTTGCATTATTGGTTCCTATGAAAACATTCCATTTTAATAATGCATTATTAGAAGAACATTTTAATGAAAATTATTTGGAATCAAATAAATATCCAAATGCAACTTATAAAGGAAAATTGACCGGCTTTAACAAAGACCAATTAAACAAAGACGGTGTATATAATATTTCATCTGAAGGAGAAGTTACTTTACATGGTGTAACCAAAAAATTCTCTTCAGCAGTTAAATTAACAGTAAAAGGAAAAACAGCAACATTTAATTGTGTGTTTAAAATTAAAGCCGAAGATTATAACATTAATATTCCTGCTTTGGTTAAACCAAAATTATCTGATGAAACTCCGCTTGAAGCAACTATCAATTTTCAATTAAATTAATCTTACAATAAATAGATTATGAAAAAAATATTATTATTTCTCATCTTTGCAAGTTGCTTTCTTTTAAAGGCAAGAGCACAAGATGATCTGTTGGCTTCTTTAGCGAAAGAAGACTCAGCCAAAGTAAAACAAAACATTGCTACTGCAACTTTTAAATCAACACGTATTATAAATATGCAGAGTGTTGAAATGACCGGCAAAGGAAATTTAGAATTCATGATTAGTCACCATTTTGGTAATGCATGGAATTCAGGAGCCGGTTGGCAAAATGTAGCTCAATTATTTGGTTTGAATTCCGGTGTAGCTACAACTTATTTATCATTCGATTATTCTTTTACCGATTGGTTTAATATGGGTTTTGCTTCAACAGGTAATTCAAAATTTGAATCATGGGCGAAATTTAGATTATTAAGACAACAAACCGGCTTGAAAAATATTCCTGTAACTGTTGATTGGTTTTCATTGGTGAACATTGATGCAACCGCAGGGCCAAGCACTGATGATTTAGCATGGAACAGATTATCATTCATCCACCAATTATTAATTGCAAGGAAGTTTAGTGAAAACTTTTCACTACAATTAATTCCTTCCTATATCCATTATAATGTAGTTCCATATGGATATAATAACAGCAATAATATTTTTTCAATTGGAATTGGCGGAAGATATAAGCTAACCCATAAAACAGCTATTACTTTTGAATATTCTCGTCAATTAAATGCTTATAAAGATTTGTTAGACGAAACTGCATCTGCTGTTAATTATGTGCCTGATTTAATTTCATTAGGTTATGATTGGGATACTGGTGGACATATTTTCCAATTCTTTTTAACAAGCACAACCAGTTCAACTAATATTGCGCAATTAACTACTAATATGAACAATTTTGCTAAGGGTAATATTTCGTTAGGTTTTACCATTAACAGAAGTTATGGCATTAAAAGAGTTGTAAAAGCGCATCAATAAGAAGTTAAGTGATGTTTGATTTTTCCCAAAACGCTTCAGAAAATCTGAAGCGTTTTTTTATTCAATCATCAAACAATATTATTAGATAAGAATATCCGGTTTGATAGAGCCGTTTGATTAGACTAAGATTGAATTTTTCCCTAACTCAGAGCAATTTGCTCTGACTTTGAGAAAATTTGGTTCTCCGAAGAGAAAACTTGGTGCAAAAAGAGTATCAATTGCCCAAACTCAGGGCAATTTTCTCTGACTTTGGGAAAATTAGGTGCTCTTCATGGAAAATTTGGTGCAAAAAGAATCAAACTCCACTCTCGGAGAACCAAATTAGATACAAAAAGAGTGTCGGAGGACTCAAAAAGAGTCTCGAGGGATTCTTTTTGAGTCCTGCAGCACTCCCCGAGAGTGTAAAAGCATTCTTTTAGAATATCAAGGGATACTCAAAGAGTCCTGCGGTACTCTTTTAGGGTTAAACAAGATTAAAAAAGGGGTCTCGGTGTAAACATCTTCCTCAACAAATATTTTCTACATTTGATTTCTATGCAAATCAATTTCACTTACGAAAAGAAAAAAGTAATTCAGGCACTACGTTATCATTTTATTTCAAGAACGGAAATACGCTTAATGATGATATTGGTAAATGTATTTGCAATTATATCGGCTGTTTTATTTTACACAAGAAAAATAAGACCCGAGCCATTTTTTTTAGGCACATTAATCTGGATATTTATGATGTTGGCTGTTTGGTATATTTTACCATTTACCATTTATAAAAAAACACCCACATTTAATGAAAGGTTTGAAATGATATTTAATGAAGATGAAGTAAGATTAGATAACGAAAAAGGATTTGCAGAATGGAAATGGAATATGTTCTGTAAGTTTTTTGAAAGCCCGCATTTCTTTCATTTATATTTTAATTCCAAATCATTTTTTTTAATACCGAAAGATAATATGAATGATGCGTTTAAACACGAGTTACGCGGACTGCTTAATAAAAAGATTGGTAAATAATTTATAAATCTTTTTCCATTACAAAATGAGGAATCGTTACTTCATGAAATTCATCGCTGCAAATAGAGTATCCTAATTTTTCATAAAAGCCAACAGCAGTTTTACGGGCATTCATAGTAAGTTTTTTATAACCCAAGTCACGTGCAACATTTTCTGCAAAGCTCATTAAAACTCTTCCAATACCTTTTCCCTGCAAACCATCAATAACTGCCATTTGCCTGAGCCGCACTGTATGATCATTTGTTTTTGTAAGTAAGCAACAGCCTTCTAATTTATCATCATCAAAACAACCAATCAATACATCTTCTTTTTCTCTTTCTAATTCTTCGTGAGTAAAATCAAGGCCTAATGGTCTGCGTAAAATATGCATACGCAGTTCTATCATTTGCAGATACTCATTTGTTCCGTGATCTATGATTTTTAATGCCATTCCTTAGCAATTAGATTTACAATATAACAATCATTTTTGCAAAAAAGCAATAGTTTTTTATGTAATTTCTAAGATTTTAAATTATCAATAACATTGATATATTGTTCATTTGAGAAAAATATGAATAAACAAAGAAGAAAAAATCTATCCGTACAAGCGATATTTGAACACCAGATGACTTAAAT
>CAILAF010000332.1 GCA_903832075.1 uncultured Chitinophagaceae bacterium | reverse complement strand
AATAGTAATTACTAAATATTATAAGTAAAAATAAAAAAGACAACCCTTTACAAGATTGTCTTTTTTGTGGAATGTCGGGAAGACAGGATTCGAACCTGCGACCACCTGGTCCCAAACCAAATACTCTCAAACATCTAAAGCATTGATTAATAATGCCTATAGTGTAACTCCCTTAGTTATTTTATCCTTTTGATAACCAAACGTGACCCAAAATATAATTAATAGCATGCAAAATTATTTCACATGACCTGTGCCATTACATGTGTTACACTTTAAATCACCTTTCCCATTACATTTTAAGCAATTTCTGTATCCTGTACTTTGGCAATAAATACAATTGATTTTATACCCATTTGACATAGTAAATCCTGTTGCACTACAAATTTTGCAAGGCTCACTGCCTATTCCATGACAGTATTCACACATTCTGTATCCGGAGCCCAAACAGCTATTACACAAGTTAGAACCTCCCCTTTTAGTTGGTTCATTGATACAATTTTTTGATTTCTGCAAAAGAAATTTTAAATCATCCCCTTTCACAGGTCTTCCTAAATCTTTTTCAAATTCAGTAACAAATTGATGGGTAACTCGATTAGTCATTTCATTAATCTTCAAATAATTTTCGCTTACATCTCCAGTGATTTGCATCAGCGAATCTGATAAACGATGTACCAATTCATCACACTTTTGTTCAGTATAAACTGTTTTAATAGATGTTTGTGAGAAAACATTTTGTGACATTGTAATGCTGACAAGCATTACAATCAACAGTAGATTTTTTTTCATACAATTTATTTAAGATACAACTATTATGCCAAATTGCAATATTTTCTTTTTAAAGAATATTAATTACTTATTGCCACCAAAACAGCCATGAGTAATTCTGGGTCATGGAGTAAAGCTGTGGAACAGAGAATCATTCCTGTAGAGCATAGCAAGGCTATAAGCGCAGGTATTGTGAAAGGATTGATGAACCAATTACTCTTGCAGGTGGCTGTAAATGGAGGAGATGCTTTTTAATTGCACACCCCCTATCTTCAGATAGTGCAATTAAAGTAGCATCGGAGTTCAGATGCACTGTAGCAAAGCTAAAACCATGAACAAAAACAGCAGAGCTTTTTTGGCATGTGTTTTTGAAGTGGAGCTTGTGCAGACTGAACACCTTTTTTCCAATACAAACAGGTTTTAATAAATTATTCAAATCTTCAGTAAGAGGTAAATATCTTTCTTTACCATTTTTAGTTTCTTTTCTAACCCTTGCTGCTGCATGTGTACCATTAACTGTTCTTGCTAATATTTCTTTAATATGAATTTGTTTATTTAAATAATCAATACTACTAACTCTTAACCCTACTGCTTCTGCATTTCTGACACCCAACTTAAAAATGAAATAAATAAATGGATAATAATGAGAATGTTTATACCGAGCATTTTTTAAACAATAAGTATCATTCTTAAATGCAGCTAATACATTCTTAATTTCTTCCTCAGTAAAAGGCTTACGATTTGCTTTAATAGTCTTCTTAGTCTTTTTACTACTTACATCTTCCAAAGGATTAATAGACCAAATATTCTTTTTGACCATCCATGCTGCAAACTTTCTTAAAATTGATAAGCGACTATTATATGTTTTAGCAGAAAATGATTCATTATTTAGATTCTTTAATAAATCACCTTCATTAAAAACACTCCATTTTTTAATTGTATTTCGAATAAAGTAATAATCACAATTTTTATTGCAGTCCATTTGACGATAGTTAGTTACCCATTCTTCAAAATATTCTACAATAGTTTTACTTGTAGCTAATGGAGTGACTTTTAAATTTGAATACTTACTAAGTGTAAAATCAAAGGCATTATTTACAATGTCTTGTTCAATTTGAACAGCAGTTTTTCTTGCAGCTAATAAATTGTTTTTCTTGAACTCATTAAGGTTAATTGAATACCTTTTTGTTTGGTATCTCCACCTTATTCTAATTCTACCTCTGAAGTTTTCAATTGATACTGTTCCTTTTGCATTTTTGATACCCATGTGATACCCAATTTTAAGATTACTGGGTCATGCTTGGAAAATGATAGGATAACTAAAAAAGAAAAACCCTTGATTTACAAGGGTTCTCAGTGTTTGTTTTGTCGGGAAGACAGGATTCGAACCTGCGACCACCTGGTCCCAAACCAGGTGCGCTACCGGCCTGCGCTACTTCCCGAATTGGTATTTAAATCTTACCTGCGGTGAGGGAGGGATTCGAACCCTCGGTACAGTTT
>CAILAF010000331.1 GCA_903832075.1 uncultured Chitinophagaceae bacterium | reverse complement strand
TAACAAATTTAATTTTTCTTTAAAAGAATCTAATAAATTAATCAACGAAACATAATCTACCTGATACTTAGCACCCTTTACCACAGCAGATTTCAGCTTGTCAGCTTCACCGATAACAGTTATATTTTCATTGCTCATGAAAACATTGATAGCCTGAGTATAACCATTAAAAACAATAACACATAACGCAACATCGAACAGTTTTCCTTTCAAAACAAAATGACCGTTTTTCGCAATGGTACTTTCAATGGCATTGCCTGTACCGCCATCAATCAATTGAACTTGAGAACTATCTTTCAATCCTTTTATATCGCCGGTAATGGTAAAACCATTTTGTGCAATACTTGCAAAAGGCAATAACAAGAGAAATAATAATTTATGCATCTTTTATTTTGAATGTCTTTTTTTAAGAATAGAAATTACGTCTTGCAATTTATAGCCTTTGGCGTTAAGTAAAAGTAAATAGTGAAATAATAAGTCGGCCGATTCGTTTAAAAATAATTCTTCATTATTATCTTTTGCTTCGATCACCATTTCTACAGCTTCTTCACCAACTTTCTGTGCAATTTTATTTAATCCTTTTGAAAATAATTTTGCCACGTAACTCTCGTCCACAGAGGCTTTGCGACGCAATGCAATTATTTCTTCGAGGTATAATAAAAAATTATCGCTATGATTTTTTTCGCTCCAACAAGTATCGGCACCAGTATGACAAACCGGACCAACAGGATGCACTTTAATTAATAAAGTATCATTGTCGCAATCAACACTCATACTTTTTAATTCTAAAAAATTACCACTCTCCTCACCTTTGGTCCACAAACGATTTTTAGTTCTGCTGAAAAAAGTAACCTTTCCTGTTTCTTCAGTTTTATGCAAAGCATCTTCATTCATAAAACCCAACATCAACACTTTATTTGTTGCAATATCTTGAATGATTGCAGGAACTAAACCATCGCTATATTTTTTAAAATCTATTTTCATAACCGCAAAATATTTTATGTTACCAGCTTTAGAATATTTATTTAACTATTGTTGCGTCGCACTCTTGTACTGCAACAATTCTATTCATCAAATTCTCACTTCAATTTTCTGTTCGTGCAAATATCGTTTCAAATCAGGAATTGCCACTTCTTTAAAATGAAAAATACTTGCAGCCAATGCTGCATCGGCTTTTCCATTTTTAAACACATCGGCAAAATGTTCCATCGTTCCACCACCACCGCTTGCAATTACAGGCACAGCAAGGCTTTCGCTTAATCGCTTCGTTATATCAATTGCAAAGCCTTGTTTTGTTCCGTCGTGATTCATGGAAGTTAATAATATTTCTCCGGCACCTAATTCAATTGCTTGTTTTGCCCAATCAAAACATTTGGTTTCGGTTTTTGTTCTTCCGCCATTTAAATAAACATACCATTCACCATCGGCTTCAAGTTTTGTATCAATTGCCAAAACAACAAACTGACTTCCAAATTCATTCGCTAATTCTTTTATCAACTTTGGATTTTTATACGCAGCAGTATTTATAGAAACTTTATCGGCTCCATTTTTTAAAAGTATCGAAGCATCATCAATCGAACTCACTCCACCACCAACCGTAAACGGAATATTAATTTGACGTGCAATTCGTTTTACTAATTCGCTTAAAGTTTTTCTTTTTTCAACCGTTGCGGTAATATCTAAGAACACCAATTCATCAGCACCTTGTTGTGCATAGAAAGCACCGAGCTCTACAGGATCGCCTGCATCACGCAAATCAACAAAGTTGGTTCCTTTAACAGTGCGACCATCTTTGATATCCAAACAAGGAATTATTCTTTTTGTAAGCATTCTCTTAAATTAATTGTTCAATTTTTTCAAATCAGAAATCTGTATTCTTCCTTCATAAATTGCCTTACCAACGATGACAGCAGCGCATCCAATTTCATTTAATTCAATCAAATCGCCGATGCTTGCAACACCACCACTTGCAATAAAATGCAGTGAAGGAAATTTAGAAATAATATTTTTATACAACTCAATGGATGGTCCTTCTAACTTCCCATCTTTACTTACATCGGTACAAAAAATTTGCTGAACTCCTTTCTGTACATAGCTTTCAATGAAATCATAAATATCGATATCAGTTGTTTCTAGCCAACCGGCAACAGCAATTTTTTCTTCTTTCACATCAGCTCCCAATAAAAATTTATTTGCTCCATATTTTTCTAACCATAAAAGAAAAATGTTTTTATCTTTCACTGCAATACTTCCAACAGTTGCCAATGCTGCACCTGAATTAAAAACAACATCAACATCTTTTTCGGTTTTAATACCACCACCAAAATCAATTATCAATGATGTGTTTGTAGCAATAGTTTCTAATACTTTCCAATTTTTTACCGCACCAGCTTTTGCACCATC
>CAILAF010000330.1 GCA_903832075.1 uncultured Chitinophagaceae bacterium | reverse complement strand
CCATATAATCCGTTACTACCATTTTTAATAAAATACCATTTTCTAAATAGCGAAGACATTCAATTTTTTCTGCGGCTTCTAATGGAGTGATTTCCCAGTTGGTAAAATTGATGAGTGCCTGTTTGCGAAATGCATACACACCAATATGTTCGTAATAAACAGAAGAAATGTTTTTATCGCGTTGATATGGAATTACATTTCGTGAAAACATTAATGAATTCATATTTTTATCAACCGCCACTTTCACATAATTCGGGTCATCAATTAATTTTTGCTCTTTTAAAATTTGCATTAATGAAGCCACTTGAACTTTATCATCATTTAAAACTTTCAATAATTTTTCCAGGGGTTCGCGTTTTACAAATGGTTCATCACCTTGTACATTCACAATAATATCAACATTTAAATCTGCTGCTGCTTCAGCAATTCTATCACTTCCGCTTTGGTGCTCTTTCTTGCTCATCAAAGCTTTGCCTCCATGTTGTGTTATTTCATTAAAAATAATTTCACTGTCAGTAACCACATAAACATCGTCAAATAATTTAGTTGCAACTGTATTATCGTACGTAGTTCTTATCACCGTTTTATTTCCGAGTAACTGCATCAGCTTAGCTGGAAAACGTGTGGCTGCATAACGAGCAGGAATCATTGCGACTATCGTCATTCAAAAATATTTTTGCAAAGATGAAGAAAATTTAATCGTGGTTCTTCTTGAATGGATGAATAAGTAATTCAGCAACATCTTCATCTCTTTTTTCATCATAAAATTTATCCAAACCATATTTTAATTCTTTCACATCCAAATGCGAGAAAGTTCCGAGTAATCTATCCCAAATAGAAAACACGGCACCATAATTACTATCGGTATATGGCTGCTTCCAATGATGATGCACTTTATGCATATTGGGTGAGATCAAAAAATAACTTAAAAATCTATCTAACGATTCGTTCAATTTAATATTTGCATGTGTGAATGCTGTTGCAATTACCACCAATGTTTGATACATCATAACACTGTACATTGGTGCTCCTGAAATAAAAATTAATAACATAAAAAATATTCCCCGTAATAAACTATCGCCGGGATGATGACGCAATCCTGTTGTTACATCAACATTCATATCGCTGTGATGAATGAGATGAAAACGCCACAGAAATTTATTTTTATGCATCACTAAATGCACCAACCAACTGCTGAAATCGAGAGATAAAACACCAATGACAATTGTTGCAAGAATGTTTGCATTCGTCCAATACACAATTCCAAATTGAGTTGCAGCACACCAATCGGAAAGTTTGATAATAAAAATTGCTAAAAAAGTATGAATGATGAGATGAATAATAGTAAAAACAAAATTCACTGACGCATGTTTCAGTTTTGTTTTTTTATAATTCATTTGAATTAAAGGAATCGCACCTTCCAAAATCCAAAAGAATAATAATCCACCAACTAAAAAAGCCATTCTTTCAAGCGGACGATGTTCTAATGTTTGAAAATGATCGATGATTTTTTGAAACATGGGTTGCAATGTTAGATCCTGAAAATACAAAACCTCTTCAATAATTGAAGAGGTTTTTATTATTTGTATAAAGTCGTTTATACTAAAATTAATTATTCAACATCAATGGCATTACCAACATCAACACATCTTCTCCTTCTGCTTGTTCGGTTGGTTTAATGATGCCGGCTTTTGTTGGTGTTGATAATTCAATTTTTATTTCATCAGTCTCAGCTGCGTTTAACATTTCAATTAAAAATTTCGCATTGAATGCAATTTGTAAGTCACCACCATCATACTGGCAGGTCATTCTTTCATTTCCTTCAAAACTAAAATCAACATCTTGTGCTGCCATTTGTAATTCACTTCCGCTAATTGTTAATGCAACCTGATTCGTACTTTTATTTGAGAATACGCTTACTCTGCGTAATGCATTTTGAAAATCATTTTTATTCACTATTAATTTATATGGATTATCGGTTGGTATCACCACTTTATAATCCGGAAAACGTGCATCAATTAAACGACAGATCATTTGAACATCGCCATGGCTTACAAATAAATGATTGCTGTTGTAACTGATATTTAATTCATCATCATTATCGGGCAAAGCATTCTTTAATAAATTCAATGGTTTCTTTGGAACGATGAATGAATCTGCTTTTGCAGCTTTACTATCTGTTCTTTTATATCGAACCAATCTATGTGCATCGGTTGCAACAAATTGAATTCCATCTTTTGCCAATTCAAAGAAAACGCCTGTCATTGCAGGACGCAAATCATCATTACTAACTGCAAATAAAGTTTTATTGATAGCTGTTACCAATGCGCTGCTGGTCATAGTAAATGCAGTGGTATCATCCGCACTTGGTTCTTTTGGAAAATTATCCGGATTCTCGCCCATCACTTTGTACTTACCATTGTCGCTGGTAATTTCAATGCCAAAATTTTTATCAATATTAAATGTGAGCGGTTGATCAGCAATATTCTTTAATGAATCCAATAAAATCTTTGCGGGGATACAAACTTTTCCATTGGCTTTACTTTCAACATCTAATTGCACACGCATTACAGTTTCCAAGTCGGTGGCAACAACATGTAATTTTTTGTCTTGTATCTCAAACAAAAAATCTTCAAGAATTGGCAACACAGTATTGGCATTAATAACGCCGCTGATCTGTTGTAAATGTTTCAATAACGACGAAGACGAAACAATAAACTTCATATAAGTTCCTTTTTAGTGATGGCAATATCCGTATTAAAACGGTATGAGCAAACCTACTGTAAATTGTTAATATTCCCTACACATTTTATCCATGCTTTTGTAAACAGTTACATTTGGTTTTTGAAAAATTTATGTTCAGACAAAAACTTACTCCGCAACAGGCTTTCCAGAAAATGCGGCAGTATTGTGGCTATCAGGAGCGAAGCCATTTTGAAGCCAGAGAAAAACTATATGGTTTTGGATTGAATAAATCTGATGTGGAAGAACTTTTATCGAGATTGATAGAAGAAGATTATTTGAATGAAGAGCGTTATGCTATTTTGTTTGTTGGCGGAAAATTCAGAATGAAAAAATGGGGGCGCATAAAAATTATACATGAATTAAAACAAAAAAGAGTTGGTTCTAACAATATTAAAAAAGCCATAAAAGAAATTGATGAAGATATTTATAATAAAACGCTTTATCAATTAGCATTGGCAAAGTGGAAAAGCTTAAAAGCCGAACAATATTTAAACAGATTGGCAAAAACAACGAACTTTCTTTTACAAAAAGGATACGAACAAGAATTGATTAGCGTTTCTATAAAACAAATAAGAGAGAAATAATGAAAGGATGGATAACGATTGTTGGCATTCTATTTTATACAAACATTTTTGCCCAACAAGATCAAAAAAAAAATATTCAATAAAGAATTTTCATTAGTAAGTGATGATGATGCCTACTTATTGCAACGCCGCGATAAATATTATACTGCCGGTACTTTTTTTACAATCAATATTGCTAAAGAAAAAAATGGATTAAAAAAGATGGATAGTTACGAATTGGGTCAAATGCTTTATACACCGCTGAAGCCAATTAATCCCTCTAATAATGTTATTGATCGCCCTTTTTGTGGATTCTTATATTTGAAATTTTCTGAAAGTTTTTTTACTAAAAAAGATGCCATCATAAATTACGGAATTGCAATAGGAACATTGGGCAATGCTTCTTTAGCAGAAGCCACACAAACTACAGTGCATCGGGTTTTTGGTTTGTACCATTTTACAGGATGGCAATATCAAATTGGTAATTCAGCCGAATTAAATGGAAGTTTTAATTATGCACAAACATTATTATCAGATAAAGAGTATCCATTTTTTAAAATTGTTCCATCACTTCAATTAAACATAGGAACAACATTTACTAACGCTAAATTTGGAAATTATTTTTGCATTGGTGCATTTGAAAAAAATAGCAATAGCGCATTATTTAATTCCGGCATCAATCAAAAAAAATCTACAACAAAAAGAAATTATGAATTGTTTTTTTATTTCTATCCGCAATTAATCGTGCAAGGTTATAATGCAACTGTGCAAGGTTGTATGTTTGGGGACAGCAATCCTTATGCTGTAACATCTCTAATCAATACTATTATGTATCAACAAACTCTTGGTTTTGTTTATGCAAAAAATCGGTGGTCAACAAAAATTGAGTTCGTTTATCAAACAAAAGAATGCACTACACAATCAATAACACAACATTACGGCTCATTAAAATTGGCATATCGTTTTAATTAATTATCGCAGTATCTTCATTGTTATAATTTAACGAAGTTGTATGTCGCTCACTTTCACGCTTATTCAAACGCATTTACATTGGGAAGTAAAACTTGCCAACTTAATAATGCTGGAAGAAAAAATTAATTCAATTAAACAAAAAACAGAAATAGTTGTTTTACCGGAAATGTTCAGCACAGGATTTAGTATGCAACCTGAACAATTCGCTGAAACAATGGATGGGCCTACGGTTGCGTGGATGAAAAAAATATCAGTAGAGAAAAAAATTATTCTTACCGGAAGCTTAATTATTGAAGAAGATAAAAAATATTTTAATCGTTTGATATGGATGTTGCCTAATGGCGATTATGGGTATTATAACAAACGACATTGTTTTGCATTTGCCGGAGAAGATGAACATTACACCGCAGGAAATAAAAGATTAATTGCACAAGTAAAAGGATGGAAAATTAATTTGCAGATTTGTTATGATCTGCGTTTTCCTGTTTGGGCAAGACAAGAAAAAAATGCCGGTGAAATGGAATATGATATTTTATTAAATGTTGCAAACTGGCCGGAACGACGCAATCATGCATGGAAAACTTTATTAACTGCAAGAGCCATCGAAAATCAATGTTATGTAATTGGTGTGAACAGAGTGGGTAATGATGGCAATGAAATTTATCATAGCGGCGATAGTATGGTGATTGATCCTTTAGGTGAAATATTATATCACAAACAACATGATGAAGATATTTTTACCATCACTTTAGAAAAAGAAAAATTAAATCAAGTAAGAAATAAATTTCCTTTTTGGAAAGATGCTGATCAATTTAGAATTATGAATGAAGAATTATGAGTGATAAAATAATTTATTCCGCAGATAAAATTTTTACGGGAACAAAATGGCTAACCGATCATTCTATTATTGTGGAGAATGAAATAATTGTTGATGTTCTTCCAACCGCATCCATTCGCACACACGTACATCAACACATTTGCACATCATTAGTTCCATCATTTATTGATATTCAAATTTACGGTGCACATAATAAATTGTTTGCCGTATATCCCAATGCAGATGCACTTTTCAAGCTATACGATTATTGCTGCAACGGCGGTGCATTGCATTTTTGTCCAACTGTTGCCACCAATTCGTACGAAATATTTTATCAATGTATTGATGCAATAAAAGATTACTGGCAACAAGGCGGCAAAGGTTGTTTGGGTTTGCATATTGAAGGACCTTGGATTAATAAAATAAAACGCGGTGCACATATTGAATCATTGATCCATTCACCAAAAATTAAAGAAGTAAAAAAATTATTGGATTACGGAAAAGATGTAATTAAAATAATTACACTGGCTCCTGAAATTTGCAGTAATGAAGTAATTGAATTAATTCAATCATATAATATCATAATTTCTGCCGGACATAGTAATGCAACCTATCAGCAAGCAACAAAAAGTTTTGATAATGGCATTACAACTGTAACACATTTATTTAATGCAATGAGTTCGCTGCAACATCGCGAACCCGGAATGGTTGGCGCTGTTTTCAATCATCAAAAAGTAAATGCAAGTATTATTCCCGATGGTTATCATGTTGATTTTGCTGCAATAAAAATTGCAAAAAAAATGATGCAGGAAAGATTATTTGTAATTACTGATGCTGTAACAAAAACAACCAAAGGTTTTTATCCGCATCAAAAAGCCGGAGATAAATATGAAAGCAATGGAATTCTTAGCGGTTCTGCTTTAACAATGAAAAAAGCAGTGAACAATTTAGTTGAATATTGCGATATTGAATTAGATGAAGCATTACGCATGTGTAGCCTGTATCCTGCACAGGTATTGGGTTTGAACGATCTTGGTAAAATTGAAAACGGTTATAAAGCAAGTTTTATTGAGTTAGATTCTTTTTACTAAAATTATCAACAAAATAAATTATTTACTGCCTCTTACGCCAATGTTCTATTGTTTCTGTACCATCCCAGGCTTTGCCTTTATCCATAAGATTTGAATTAGGCATTTTTATTTTTTTATTTGGATTTGTAAAAGCAATATAAAAAATAGGAAACAGACAAATCATAGCTATTAACACTAACGCTGTACTTCCGGGTACTAATACAATTAATCCAGTTGCAACGAGTCCAAAAATTAATAATGCTTTTAAAAATCTTGCGCCACCCTGTCCGCTACTTTTACTTGAAAAAGAATTTTTAGAATATTGCATCAGCATTTTTCTTTTTATTACTCTCATTTGTTTTTTTGTATAATGCACAGCCAATGCCGCAAGCATAGTTGCAGCAAACGTTTCAGCAAAAACGTGTTGCGACATAAAAGAAATTTCGGTAGATTTTTCTTGAACTGATATATGTTGTGCTGTATTGTTGTGCGTTGACGAAGGTGCGCTTAATAATTTCATAAAAAATTTTAGTGAAACTATTCAACACTTCACAATTAAAAAATACAAACAAGTTGGTATTTTTACCAACGACAATATCTTTTATTTATTAAACGCATTCCATCCTTGCGCGGTAATATCAAAACTATTGCCGCCTTTTGATAAAAATTTATATCCTTCTTCTGCATCAGTCATATAACCAACTACACTTATTTCTTCATTCAAAACAATTTTATCGTGATCTTCTTGTTTCAATGTAAAAATCAATTCATAATCTTCACCGCCATTCAATGCGCAAACGGTTGGATCTAATCCAAACTTAAATGCTGCTTTTCTTGCCAAATCATGAATCGGTAATTTTTCTTCATAAATTTTACAACCCAAATTACTTTGCTTGCATAAGTGTAAAACTTCACTACTTAAACCATCACTAATATCCATCATTGATGTTGGCGCAATATTATTTTTTTCAAAGAATTCAATGATATCTTTTCTTGCTTCTGGTTTTAATAATCTTCCAACAATATAATCTTCATTTTCTAAATCGGGTTGCACTTTTGGATTTTCTAAATAAATTTTTTTCTCACGTTCCATCAAAGTCAAGCCCAGAAAGGCTCCGCCAAGATCGCCACTTACGCAAATCAAATCTCCTTTTTGTGCGGTGCTGCGTTTAACAAATTTATCAGTAGCAACTTCTCCGATAGCGGTTACAGAAATAATAAATCCTTTTTGAGAAGAGGAGGTGTCACCACCAACCAAATCAACACCATATTTTTCGCAAGCCGCAAATACGCCTTCATAAAATTCATCCAATGCTTCAACACTAAAACGATTACTAAATGCAATGCTTATTGTGATTTGCGTTGGTGTTGCATTCATTGCATAAATATCACTCACATTCACCACTACACTTTTATAACCTAAATGTTTTAATGGGGTGTACATCAAATCAAAATGAATTCCTTCAATTAATAAGTCGGTTGTAATTACCGTTTGTTTTCCGAAATGATCTATCACTGCGGCATCATCGCCAACACTTAAAACGGTAGATACATTTTGAATCTCAAAATTTTTTGTGAGATGATCAATTAAACCAAACTCACCAAGTGTTGATATTTCTGTTCTGTTATTTTCCATTATAGCTCTCCTCCATTAATTACTCGCAATATGTCATCATGGATTTTTCCATTCGTTGCTAATAAATGCGGTTGGTATGGTGAATAATGATTGCCTTCAAAGTCAGTAACTTTTCCGCCGGCTTCTTCAACAATTAAAAATCCTGCAGCACTATCCCATGCTTGTAACTTATGTTCATAAAAACCGTCAAATCT
>CAILAF010000329.1 GCA_903832075.1 uncultured Chitinophagaceae bacterium | reverse complement strand
ATTTGAATATAATCACTGTCTCTCGGATAATTGATGGTTGGTAATTTGGCTTTTGCAATTTCATCCCAATTAAATCTTCTCCATCCATGTGTAAGCATTACCAAATCCAAAAAATGTTTAGTGCTGTCTTCATCATTTTCAAAATAAAATGCAGGATTGGTAATCTTCCCTTTTATATCATCGCTTAATAAAAATTGAGAAATGATAGTATTTTTTTCCTGAGATAAACCGCCATCTGTTACCGACACAGACATGTTTGCAAATGCAGAATCGGCAACATCTATTTCAATTACATTTTTATTTCTTTTATCAATTCCTTTGGTAATTGTATTGATAGTTGGATTGAATTGATACTGATGATTATTTACAAAAACAATTCTTTCTGCAACAGGTTGCCATAAAGCATTGAACAGTGTTAATTGTAAAACACCTGTTGGAAATTTGGAAGTATTTAATTCAATCAAAGCAGAAGTTGTATTCTCTAAATTTATTTTTGATTTATACAAAACCTGCTGATTAATATGCGCCAGCAAATACAATGTTTTTAAATTGTCTGTTTTATCAGCAGACCTTGCAATCTTAATTCTTACTTTATCATTAAATGGTTGCGACTGAATAACAGCGCCGCTTTTTTTAATTGCAGGTAAACCCGATACATTTGAATTAACATATTCATCCATCCAGAAAATGGAATAGATTTCATCTGCATTAATATTATCAATAATAAAACTTCCCATTCCATCATGTTCGGTAGCAAAAGAATCTATCAATTCATGGTTACTGTTTTTAACAGCACCTTTTACAATAACAGGATTATTATTTTGATTGATAGCAAGAAAGGCAATTGTAGAATTCAATCCATTTATCAAATCACCACCTTCGGGAAAAAAATGTATTTCTGTTTTAGGAACAACGGTTGAAATTTTTTGTGATGCAGTTTGACTAACAATGATTTCTTTATCGAACAAAAAAGAAGAATCAAAATTCAGCATCCATTTTGTATAAGCATGCAAATGCAAAGATGAGGATGAATAATTTGCAGGAATATCAAACTGTCCTTTTGCAGATGATTCAAAAACGGGAAACATAGTATGAGCAATCAATTTTCCATTTGCATCAAACCAATCGGCATAAAAGCTTTTACTTAAATCAGATGCAGCAGAACCCGCCATCAGATAGGCTTTAAACCAAATGGTTTCTCCTTTATTATAAGCGTTCTTATCGAAATGAATATGAATTTTTTCCTGTTGAAACTGATCTGCATAGACACTTAAAACAGAATCTATTTGTTGGGCAAATGCAAGCAATCCATTAAACATTAATGCAATAGTTATTATAAAATTTTTCAAACGCATTTCACTCAACAATTAAAACTATTTCATTCAACTACTTTTTCTACATGTGCTAATTTTCCATCTGCATTTACACCTTCCAGAATAATGCGAGGTTTATTTGATACATCGTTATTATAAAATTCCAATTTTACTTTATGATTTTTTGGATCAGTTAATACATAAGGATTCCAATATAAAGTTGTTCTTAAATCGGGATCATTAACTGCAGCCGGTGTAGAATAATTTGGTGAATAAAATTCTTTATAAGGAGAATAACCACCTAAAATAGCATGTTCCAATCCACCGGGTGTGGGTATATTTTTAGCATCGTTTCCTTTTCGCGTGTACACTGCAATTGCGCCGCCACTACCGCCACCAAATGCACCAAAGAATGGTGGACGAAAAACTTTTATGTATGCAATATTACTTACAGAAATTCCTTCTAAAACATCTGCCTGAGTAGGCATTTCATCTAAGAATAATTCCGGACTTCCATTGCGCCACGAAAGAGTAGGCAGCCCATTACTAAAGTTTATATTTAATCCTGCAATTCTTCCTTGCAAAAAATGAAACATATCAATTGAGCTTTGCGCAAATGGATCATTTACAAAATCGAATGAATATCCATCACCACCCGTAAATAAACCGCTGGTGTATTGTTCATCTAATTTTTCAATGATAGTTTTAGTTTTAGCATGAACCGTTACTTCTGCCAAAGTTGTTGATGCCATTAATTTTTTAAAGCGTTCACTTTCATCTATAAAAAATCTACTTCGCAACAATGAAGCACTATCCCTAAAAGTAAATGATGGTGGTGCTAAATTTCCAATGTTAAAAGATGTTCTTGAAAAAGGTAATAAACCATTTGTAAAACTAACATCAGTTCTTTCTGCTAAAGTTTTATTACCATTAAACATATAATACAATCTAAGTGTATCAAAAAAAACGGAACCTTTCTGCACAAATGAACCATCCGATTTTACAGGTAATGTGATAAATTGTTTTTGCTTGTGTGTAGTATCTCTGCTGGTAATAATGATATTAATGAACTGTGCTGTTTTTGTTCTGTTAAATGCACTGCCATAAACTTTTCCTCTCAATTGCAAAAAATCTGTATCTCGCGGATAAGTAATAACAGGAAGTTTTGCATGAACAACTGCATCCCAATTATATCTTCTCCATCCATGTGTTAACATTACTAAATCAAGATGACGTTTAACAGAATCATTATTACTTGAAAAATAATAATTGGCATTGTGTATATATCCTTTGATATCATCACATAATAAAAATTGAGTGGCAATCGTATTATTTTCATTTGTTAATCCGCCATCAATAACAGCAATAGAAAGATTAGCACCAACAGTATCAGGTACATTAATTTCCATTACATTTTTACTTCTTCGTTGAGTTCCTTTTACAACATTTTCAATTGTAGGATTAAATTGGTATTGTTGATTATTTACAAAAACCACTCTCTCTGAAACGGGCTGCCATAAAGCATTAAATAAAGTGATTTGCAAAACACCGGTTGGCAAAATAGAAGTTGGAATATCAGCTAATGCTTCACTGTTTACTGAAAGATTAACTCTTGAACGATAAACCATTTGTTGATTCATGTGTGCCAATAAAAACAATGTCTTTAAATCTGTTCCTGCTTCTTCTGTTCTTTTAATAGCAACAATTGATTTGCCATTTAATACTTGAACTTGTATCGAAGCGCCACTTTTTTTAACTTCCGGTAATCCAATAACATTAGAATTGCCAAATTCATCGGTCCAAAAAACAGAATAGGTTTCATTTATACTTGGTTGTTCAAGAATAAAACTTCCCATTCCATCATGTTCCGATGCTAAAGAATCTAATAACTCTCCTTTACTATTTTTAATTGCGCCTCTTATTGAAACCGGTTTTCCAAATTGGTTCGTTGCTATAAATGCAATTCGCGTTAACAATCCGTTATATATATATCCACCTTCGGGAAAAAATTGAATTTTAGTTACAGGAATAATGTTAACTGTTTTTGCAGTTGGTTGACTGATGATAATATCTTTTTCGAATAAAAAAGATGAATCAAAATTTAGCATCCATTGGGTGTATGCTCTAACATGAATTAATTGACCCGGATAATTGGCCGGAACGGGGAATTGTCCTTTTGACGATGCCTCAAAAATGGGATCAGCAGAGTGTTTCAGCAGTTTACCACTTGCATCATACCAATCAACATAAAAATTTTTACTGAGATCTGATAAATCTGTTCCTGCCATTAAATATGCTTTGTACCAAATAATATCACCTTTATTATAAACTGATTTATCAAAATGAAAGTGAATTTTTTCTTGCTGAAACTGATCAGCATACACACCCATTACCGAATCAATTTTTTGCGCAACAATTTTGTTACTGAAAAAAGTAAAAGAAAATAAAATAAAAAATAATACAGTTAATTTTTGCATGAAGAAAATAATTTAAACAAATAATTTAACAAAAATAATACCACACATTATTTTTATAAAGGTAATGTGCAGTTTTAATGCAGCGGTGTTAAACAGGCAATTTATATACAAACGGATGAATGAGGTTATTTTAGTTATGAGAACGTTTGCATAAAAAATTCAATGATCAATAAAAATTATAACTCACAGTTCCATCTTTTTCGTCTTTTAACTGAACACCCAATTTGATTAACTCATTTCTAATGGTATCGCTCGTAAAAAAATCTTTTTTTGCTTTAGCTTCTTTGCGAATATTAATTAATAATTGAATAATGCCATCTAATTGTTCATTCTTTGTACCATCGCCTTTTAAACCAAACACATCTTCAAGATAAGTTTTAAATTTCTGTTGCATTAATGCAATTACATTTTCGCTTAGTACATCATCATTCAACTGTTTATTTTTTATAGCATTTATAGTTGGCACCAATTCAAACATATTCGCTAATACTTTTGCAGTATTAAAATCATCATCCATAAATTCATCAAACTCACTCAATAACTTAAGTACGTTAGTATCTAATTCTGTTACAGGTTGCTGGTTGCTGGTTGCTTGAAACTTATTCAAATTCTCATACGCTTCCCATAAACGTTTTAATGCTTTTTCACTTGCCTGCAATGCTTCATTACTAAAATCTAATGTACTTCTGTAATGAGATTGTAGAATAAAAAAACGAATGGTCATTGGATGATATGCTTGCGTTAAAATTGGATTCGTACCTGTAAATAATTCACTCAACATAATTTGATTACCATAACTTTTTCCCATCTTTTTTCCGTTGATGGTGATCATGTTATTATGCAACCAATAATGCGCCGGTGTTTTATGATTACAAACTGTACTCTGTGCAATTTCACATGCGTGATGCGGAAAAATAAGATCCATTCCACCGCCATGAATATCAAATTCATCTCCCAAATATTTTGTGCTCATGGCAGAACATTCAATATGCCATCCCGGGAAACCCTCTCCCCACGGGCTTTTCCAACGCATGATATGTTCTGGTGGTGCATTCTTCCACAATGCAAAATCATTTCTATTTCTTTTTTCTTCTTGGTTATCTAAATCTCTGGTGGTGTCTAATTGTTCTTCAATATTTCTTCCGCTTAACAATCCATAAGGCAATCCTTTCTTAGAAAAATCAGTATTATATTTTTCTACATCGAAATAAACCGAGCCATTAGCAACATAAGCATAACCATCTTTAATAATTTCTTCAATCATGTTTAATTGCTCGACAATATGTCCGGTTGCTGTTGGCTCAATGCTTGGTGGAAGATTGTTGAATTGAGTCATTGCCCAATGAAATAAGTTGGTGTATTTCTGCACCAATTCCATGGGTTCTAATTTTTCAATTACCGCTTTCGAACTTATTTTATCTTCTGCTTCTCTGCCTTCTTCTTCAAAATGTCCGGCATCAGTAATGTTTCGTACATAACGAACTTTATAACCAAGATGCAATAAATAACGATAGATAATATCAAATGTAATAAATGGTCGTGCATGACCTAAATGACTTTCTCCGCTAACTGTTGGTCCGCATACATACATGCCTACATGACCTTTAATAATAGGTTTGAATTCTTCTTTTTTTCTGGTGAGTGAATTATATACTTTGAGCGACATATTTTTTGTACTTGTTAAACTAAAATTTGATGATTATATGCGAATTGGTTTTCGCAAAGGTATAGATTGAGCGCTTAGCGGCAGCAACAAAAACAACAATATAAGGAGGCAAATATTTTCATGCTTAGCGAATATAATTATTTTTTCAATCTCAAATCCGTTACCAATAATAAATGATCGCTCAAATCTTCATCTACTAAATCAAATTGCAAAACATCAAAATGATTATCGGGTAATATATAATCAATTCGTAAAGTGGGTGCTAATGCAATAAAACTTTTGCCAATACCAAAATCTTTTTTTAGAAAAGCATCTTGTCTGTTTTCTTTAATTTGAAAGTAAGTATAACTATTAGGTACATCGTTGAAATCGCCGCAAATAATAGATGAATAAGGGCTTTTAGCAATTTCGTTTTTTACAATATTAACTTGTGCTCCTCTTCTTTTAAAAGCCAATTTCATTTTTGTAAAAATATTTTTTGATGCAGCCAACGCATCTTCATCCTGTTCTTTTATTTTTTCAATATCATCATAATCTTCTTTTTTGAATTTGAATGATTGAAGATGCGTGGTATAAACACGAAATGTATCAGTTGCTTTTACAACATCAACATAAATCAAACTTTCGGAAGTTTTAAATTTTGTTTTGCCGGAATCAATCAACAAATATTTTGAAAAGATGATGCAACCTGATTGATACATTCCGTTATTTCGATGATAGTCTTTTGAAAAATAATGATATGGATATTCTTTACTGAATAAACTAATATTATCCCATTGCGTTGCTTGATGATATGCCGAATTAAATTCTTGCATGCAAATGATATCCGGTTTTAAATTTATAATCACATCGGCAACTTCTTCGCGAATATGTTTTTTTATAAACTTACTCTTCGATAAACCATTAAAGCTTTCAACGTTCCAATCAACAATACGAATAGTGTTTTCTGTTTTTGTTTTTGTAAATTCTGTTTTCCATTTAAACCCGAACATAACATGTATTTGTTGCCAACCAATTAATAAAGTAATTACAGGAATCAATGCCAGCTTAGGTTTTGCCACTAACCAAAAAATAATGGAGAAGATTAATATTAATATTAAATAAGGCATTGCAATTCCAATAAAACCTATCCAAACAAATTTTTCCGGATTTAACCATGGAGATAAGCAGCCTAATAAAAAAAGAATGACCACTAAAAAATTAATGATGATAAAAAATATTTTGAAAAATTTTCGGGTAGGGCTTTTTGCCATTCAATAAAAATACAAAACAATGATGGTAAGTGAAAATGGAAATAAAATTGATTATAATTCTTCTTTACTTGCACGTTTTAAAAAATCTTTTTCTTCATAGGTCAACATTTCATACCCTTCAACATTTATTTTATCTAATATCGCATCTAATTTTTGTTGTGTTAGATTGGTTGTTTTCTGATAAGGCTTACCTGATGATTTATAAAAAAGTTTATCTTTTACTTGTGCTTCTTTTTTTTCAGGATTGAATAAATTATTTAACCAATCAAACAAATTAATCATCCATAAACTCCAATCATTTCCTTTTTGAAGTTGTTTAATAAAAATAAAACCTATTGCACCACCGGCTAAATGTGCAACGGCATAACTACCGCTGCTACTTGCAACAGATGCATAATCAATAGCAACAAAAATTAAAGTCAATACCCATAAAGGAATGCCGCCATTAATTAACGGAAAAATTCTATACTCAGGCGCTAATGTAGTGGTAGCAATTGCTACAGCCATGACTGCTGCACTACCACCTATTAATGATGGTGTATATAAAATATTTTGATGAAATGCAGGAATAAAGTGAGTACTCAATAAAAAGAAAACAGCGCCTGCAAATCCACCATATAAATAAACAGGTATTAATTTTTTATTGCCTGCCAGATCTTGTAAAATAAAACCAAAACCCCATAACCATAATACAGTACTAATTAAACTCCAAATATTAAAATGCGTGAACATGAAAGTAATAATTGTCCACGGTCGTGTTGCTAAGTGATGCAATGAAGCCGGCAACACAAACCAATCCAATATTTGATTATTGAAAAGAACTCTTGCAGATGCATTATCCTTATACGATAAAAAATAAACGATCAATAAAAAATTCAACGCAACAAAAATTAATACATTAATGGCAATTAAAATAACCAATGCATTATTATCTTGCCCCAATAAAGTTTTTCTGCCGCTATTATATCGCCGCTCACTCATTTTTATTACTCCTTACAATTAATAAAATGTTTTTCGATTGTTTTTATTCCAGAAATATACCAATAAAAATCCAACCAAAGCTCCGCCTAAATGTGCAAAGTGTGCAACATTATCTCCGGCAGAATTTCTTACAGCGCTATATAATTCATAAGCTGCATAAAATAAAACAAACCATTTTGCTTTTATTGGAATAGGAATAGGGAAGATCATTAAAGTAGTATTAGGAAATAAATAACCAAACGCCACCAAACAACCAAACACTGCGCCGGATGCACCTAATGTTGCTTCATTCAATCTTGCATAAAAATTTACTTTGTATTGCTCTTGATTAAATGCATCTAAAGCATAAAATGCTTTGATTAATTCTTGACTTTCAACATACAAAACAATCATATGGCATAAAGCAGCGCCTAATCCACAAACAAAATAAAATGTAAGAAAACGTTTGGGTCCCCATAAATTTTCTAACACAGAACCAAACATCCACAATGAAAACATGTTAAAGAAAATATGATCAAAGCCGCCATGCATAAATAAATGCGTTATAAACTGCCATGGCTCAAACAATGGACTTTGCCATGTATGTAAAGCAAAGACATCTTCCATATTAAAGTAAGATTTACCAACTGTATTCTGCGCCAAAAAAACCAATGCATTAATAATCAATAAATTTTTAATGACGGGAGGTAAAATCTCAAATCT
>CAILAF010000328.1 GCA_903832075.1 uncultured Chitinophagaceae bacterium | reverse complement strand
TTGGATCGGAATCACAACCTCTTTCAGCATTACAAAATGGTTGGTATAAATCAATCAACTGGCAATGGGAAAATTATTTAACATATAAAAAGAAAATAGGAGCACATAATATTACAATTATGGGTGGCACTTCAGCTTCAGAATATCAATCTTACAATATTGTCGGTAGTAATTCAACTGGTCTTTCAGTTAATGATCCAACTTTACAATATTTTAATGATTATACTCATGGAAATAATAATGATGCTCTTAGTTGGACTGCAGATCAATCAAGTATATTCAGTTTGTTAGGACGTCTAAATTATGATTTAAAAGATAAGTATCTTGCAACATTTACTATTCGTAGAGATGGTTCATCTAAATTTGGACCTAATTACCGGTATGGAAATTTTCCTTCAGCAGCACTGGCATGGAAAGTTTCTAATGAAAATTTCATGAAAAAGATACCAGTAATAAGTTCATTAAAACTTGGATTGGGATGGGGTAAAATAGGGAATGAAAAGATAGGAACAGGTCAATATCTTGGATATGTTACCTCCGGAGATATTCCTTATTCTTTTAATGGTGTAATACAAAATGGAACTACAGTACTTAAATATCCTAATAAAGACATACACTGGGAAACAACCACTCAATCAAATATAGGCATTGTTGCAGGATTATTTAAAAACCGTTTATTGATTGATGCAAATTATTTTGAAAGGAAAACCACAGACATGCTGGCTCCGGAAGTTCTTCCTGCTATTTCAGGCATTCCTGAAAATCAATATCCAATTGGAAATATCGGTTCTGTTTCAAATAAAGGAGTTGAGTTTTCTGCATATTATAGAAATCTAATAGGAGCTGTTACATTTAAAGTCGGCGGATATGTTTCAAAAATTGCAAACCAGGTTCTCAATTTGGGAGCAGCAGATGTTATTTCATTAGGTAGCTACGGACAAGGCTTTACAGATTATTCTCGTACATTAGTCGGACAACCGGTTGGAATGTTTTACGGTTATAAAACAGAAGGGATTTTTAAAAACTACGCAGAGATAAATTCACACGCTTTCCAATCTGCTGGCACACAACCAGGCGATTTAAAATTTAAAGATTTAAATGGCGATGGAGTAATCAATGATGCAGACAGAACAATCATCGGAAACCCTAATCCTAAATTTACGTATGGTTTTAATGCAGAAGTATATTATAAAAATTTTGATTTGACTATGTCCTTCCAGGGAGTATATGGAAATAATATTTTAGCCATGTGGAAGACTTGGAATTACACAGTATGGAATGATGCCAGAAATTATTCAACTTCTATTACCAACGCATGGACTCCTGAAAATCAAAGTAATATTGCTCGTGTTGATGGAAATGGTGATTTGAATGGTAATTCAACCAAACTTTCAGATTATTATATTGAAAAAGGATCTTATTTAAGATTAAAGAACATTCAAATAGGATATACATTATCAAAAAAAGTATGCACAAAAATTAAAATTGATGGGTTAAGGGTTTATGTGGGAGGACAAAATTTATTGACTTTTACAAAATACAAAGGAAATGATCCGGAAGTTGGCTTGCCTCTCGGTAATAGTACTAGTAATTATAGCAATCTTATTATGGGTGTTGACTATGGTAATGTTCCACAACCAAGAGCATTTTTAGTTGGTTTTAATTTAAATTTCTAAAAATATTATAAAATATGTTCAAATGAATTAAGTTTATGCATATATTTATAAGAAGTATAAATTAAATGAGCATGTTTCAAATTAAACTAATCATCAAGCAAAATATCTTGAA
>CAILAF010000327.1 GCA_903832075.1 uncultured Chitinophagaceae bacterium | reverse complement strand
GTTGTCATTGGCATGCCACAGCTATCACAAATACAATCCATTTTTTATTAAATTTAAAACAGCAAAATTAATCTATTTTTCTATACATACAATAGCTTTAACATCTATTCTTATAAATAAAATAAATTGCAAGCCAATATTCTAATTTACACTTTTATAATAAATGCTTTTTGATTAGATTTCTTATTATTTTATTGAATTTACTCTTTCAAAAAACATTGAAAAACAATAGTTATGAACAATCCTATTTTGTGTTATTGACTAATTATTTAAAGATAGCCACCGCTAGATAATAAAATCACTTTTCTAACGGTTGATAAATAAGTTATTATTATTGTGAAGTCGTCTATCTTTGTATTAAATTTGCATCTATAAACCGGACACCCGATAACCGTTTTATTTAATAAATAATTAGTCATACTATTTTTCTTTAAATCAAATGTTGGGGGCGTTAAGAAAAAGAGCAAAATAAATTTTATTTTATGAGTGCAAACAGATTTTTTTTCAATCCTTTCGAATTTCTACGTAAATTTGGAAGAAACAAAGTTCAGATCTTTATTTTTTTACACATTCAGGCTATGAAAACCGAAGTGCTAACGAAACTTTTCATGCAACAGCTTATTGACGATACACAGGTACTGTATGATTTAATGTTTTCGAAAACTAGCGAGAAATCTTCTAAAACCGGACAACGTAAGGCCGAAACTATTGAAGTAAACGTTGCTCTGGATAATTTTAAAAAAGGAGCACGTAAAGTGTATAAAAGGGCTGCTGATAAATTAGGAGAAGATTCTAAAATTTTTATTGAACTCTTTAGTGGTGGTTTGACTTATTTTGACCGTATTAAGATGGAAAATGCTTATCTTATTATTAGTACTTTGAAAGATGGAGTTGAAAAATATGTAACTGAATTGGGTATTGACATGCAGACACTGATGGATGGTTGTTATGCCGATTTTGACAATGCACGAATATTGCAAAGCGGACTAGCCAGTAGCATTAGAGGCAACAAGCCTTTATATGATAAATTTTTGGATCAAATGATTTTACAGTTAGATGTAAACCGTCTTACGATAGCTCTGGATAATAATTCGAACCCTGCCGAAAATTATTTTTACTTTGACGAAAGTGTTTTATATGTACCAAGTCATCACAAAGGAAAAGATGAAAAAGTGCCATTGGTTGTGGGTGTTGACCCTGATTCACAAATGGATTCCGGTGCATCTTTCGGTCTCGGACAAAAAGTATCTATTTACAATCCATCAGATGATGATGCATATTATTTTGCAGCACGCACTGCTGATGAAGTAATGCCGGTAAGTTGTTTGTTTATTAAAAAGGGAGAAACTGTAATATTAACCGCCGAACAATTAGGATGTCCCGAAAACAAATATCTTATAATAGGCAATCGAAGTATTAAAAATTTATTGGTTGTTAAAATACTTATAGAACAAGTATAAGGCAGTAAAAATATTTATAAGATCTTCTAGATTTAATAAGGTCTGAATTAATTAAAATGTCGTATCCCACCTATTTGGGAT
>CAILAF010000326.1 GCA_903832075.1 uncultured Chitinophagaceae bacterium | reverse complement strand
TGATCGATGTTAACTTCAGGATCCAAACCGCTATACTTAGTGATTAATAAAAGATTTTGTCCGGATAATGTTGCTGTTAAAGACTTAACGAAACTGTTCTTTTTAATTTCAAATGAATAGCCAAGGCTTGCATTAGATAATCTGATAAAATCACCTTTTTCTAAGAAACGAGTAGAAACGCTACCCGGGTTAATTGGATCTTCATTAGAATTTGCTACAGCATAATTTACATTGTGCGCTGTTTTTAAGCTACCTTTTAAGAGAAGGGCATTACCTGTATTGTTGTAAACATAATTGCCTCTAACTGCATTTAAGAAAAAGCTTGCATTCCATCTTTTGAAAGTAAAGCTATTGGTTAAACCTGCAGTAAATGTTGGCAATGCGCTTCCTACATATTGGTTAGCAGCACCTTTGTCATAGCGTGCATTTCCGTTTCCGTCAAAGCCTAAGAAAACAGGCATACTCCATTCAAACAATGAATAACCATTAACAATTGCCTGAGCATAAGCACCTGATAAACCTTGACCGTTAACAGCACCTGTTGAGTAGAAGTTCGAACCAAAATTCGTTACCGTATTTTTAAAGAAAGTCATATTATAATTGATATCCCAGCTAAATGAACCCTTGTTTCTTCTGATAGCTTGAAAATCTAACCCAAGTTCAACACCATTGTTGATTACGTTACCCGGGAAATTAACCCATCTGTTGGCAGATGCTGCCGGTTGAGGATAAGAAGCTACGAACAAAAGATTATTTGTTGATTTATGAAAATAATCAAAAGTACCTTTCAATCTGTTATGGAATAAAGCAAAATCTACTCCTATACCTGTTGTTGTTGTAGTTTCCCAAGTTAAGTTAGGATTAGAATTTGAAATAACAGTAGTATTACCGGTTAAAGTTTGTTGTAATGCTAAAGAAGAATAAGGCGGAATTTTTTGGTTACCCAAACTTCCGTAGTTTACTCTGATACTGAAATCACTGAATACTTTAGCTAATGTGTTAGCAGCAAAATCTTCATTCAATACTTTCCATTTTGCAGCGAATGCAGGGAATGTACCATATTTATTTCCTGAACTAAATTTTGAAGATCCATCAATTCTCACTGTACCAGTAAAATAGTATTTATCTTTTATGCTGTACTCCACACGACCAAAATATGATTGTGTTTCGTATTTGCTGCTATCACCAGGCCACCAATTGTGATTTGTGAAAGCACCCAGACTTTGATTAAATACATCAGTTGCTTTAACTACAGGAGCAGAAACTCCCCAATAAATAAAGTTATTATCGTAATTGGTAGTTGATTGATAAGAGAAACCACCAATTGCAGTTAAATGGCTATTATTTTTAAATGTCTTATCATAGTTAACAGTATGCTCAATCAAAGTAGAATTAACTGTTCTGTTTTGTTGAGTACCTCTTCCGTTTCCATTGATTTGATCATTTAAATTAAGATTACCAAAACTCATGGTACCACCATAAGCATTTGGACTTAAACGTGGATCAGCAAAAGCAGTCCTTACGCTTTTTGCATTATCATAACCAAATGTAGCTTTATAAGTTAAGTTCTTAGTGATATACCAGCTTAAACTTAAATTAGTTAAGAAGCGATTGGTATTATCCTTATCGGTAAAATAAGCCAGCATTTCTGCAGGGTTTCTGTTTCCATCTAAAGGATCGTAAAAAGTTCCGTCTGCATTATAAACAGGATAAGTTGGGTTAAATGCAATGGCTGCACCAATCAAACTTCCCTGATATCCTGCATTATTAGTAATTGGGGGGTATTGTTTTTTTATGTTTGAATAAGAAACTATCGCATCAAATTTCAATTTGTCCTGAGCAAATTTCTGAGAGAAATTAGCACGTCCGGTTAACCTTTGCAGATTACTAGATTTTACAATACCGTTTTGATTATCGTAAGAACCACTTAAACGAAGTGAAGTTCCATTCTTAGAAAAGCCCCAGCCTAAATTATAAGCCTGAGAAATAGCTGTTTGGAAAATTTGATCTTGCCAATTAGTATTAGCGCCTTTATCAATAAGCATAACAGCCGCAGCTGCAGTAGCTGGATCTGTGCCGGCATCAATATTTGCTTTCCTTACTCCCCATAAAAAATCTTGGGAATTTAACAAGTCATAACGACTTGCAGGTTTTGAACTACTTGTGGTCATACTAAAAGTAAATGCACCTTTTCCTTTACCACTTTTTGTTGTAATCAACACAACGCCATTTGCAGCCCTTGCACCATAAATGGCAGCAGCAGATGCATCTTTTAAGATACTGATGTTTTCAATATCGTTAGGGTTTAAAAAAGCTAATGGATTTGATGCAGTAGAACCACCTTCAACACCACTCATTGTTCCGTTAGTAGAACTTCCGTCTAAAGGAATACCATCCACAACAAACAAAGGTCCGTTACCACTGGTAACTGAACTTGTACCTCTGATATTAATATTTATTGCACCACCCGGTTCACCACTTGCTGGAGTAACTGTTACACCGGCAGTACGTCCCTGGAATAATTCTTCAGGAGAAGCGATAACACCTTTGTTAAAAGATTTTTCGCCTAAAGAAACAACAGACCCTGTTGCATCCTTTACTTTTCTGGTACCGTAACCAATAACTACGATATCGCTTAATTGCTCAGTTGAAGCTTTTAGCGAAACGTTTACTGTAGTTGAAGAAGTTACATTAGCTTCTGTTTTTTCGTAGCCTACAGAAGTAAATACTAATTTACTAGTGCCTGATGGAACGGTAATTTTATAACTTCCGTCTGCACCAGTTTGTGCACCGGCTTTACCAGAACCGCCAGTAGCTAAAACTGTAACACTGGGGATACCTGATCCTGATTTTGCATCAGTAACTTTACCAGTTATTACTTTGTTTTGGGCTAATGCCGTTGTTGAGAGGAATGCCAAGCATAGGTATAACATACCTTTGGCAAGTGTCGATAGGTTCATAAACAAACGTTTAGTGTTAAGATAAAAAACAAACAAACAACAGATCACAAAAAGTAGTTCAAAATCTCATTCATCTAAAAAACAAGACCAATCATACTATTTGTTAAAATATCTGTTCGATTTATGGCATCAAACTTATTGTAAAAGCTGCATATCAAATTAATTTATTTTGGAAATATTAAATGCAAACGTTTGCGAAGATGTTTGCGGTGGAAAACTTTTGATAAAATCGGTGATCCCAAATTATGCATAGGTGAATTTCGTTTTTACAACTGAATCATCATATTTTTTGTACTGAAAATAGAATATAAAAAATATCATTTCGATATTAATAACACAACTATATCTGCATCAGATTTTAATTATCTCCTTCCTGATTTTCTGCTTATTTCTTCGGGTGTTGTTCGAAAGCCTTCAAAGAAATCAGCTATAAAGGATATGATTATTGCCTACCATCTTCTAGACTGTATTTGGTCATGTTCACAAATAATCGAAGGATCCCAAAAGCAGTCCAGAACAAGGGGCGGTGGGTAAGGGGAGGAATAGGTGCCCCGCCGTACTGACTTTGATACAGG
>CAILAF010000325.1 GCA_903832075.1 uncultured Chitinophagaceae bacterium | reverse complement strand
CAGGAAATGATGATGAATTGGTTGGAAGAAGAAATGATTTCTTTAGAAAAAGAATGGAATATAAATAACATCGTTTGCGACAATCCTGTAAAAACGCCTTATCTTAAAAACGAGCCCATTGATACTATTTTATCTGCACACGAAATGGCATTATTGGCAAAATTATTATTGGAGAAAGGCTTGTTTCCAAAATTAAACAGACCATTCCTATTGAAACAAATGGCTAAACATTTCAACAGCAAAGGCAGTAAGGGTGATGGATTATCCTGGGAAAGTTTGAATTCAAAATACTCCGCCATAGAACAATCTACCGTTAATAAGATCAGAACTATGTTGTTTGAAATGAATAACCGCTTAAGAGAAATTGAAAGGGAACTTAGATAATACCAACCGAATAAAACGGTCAATATAAAATCAGCCCCCGATTTCAAGAATGATACCAAAACTTTTTTTGCCCTACGCAATGCTTATACAGCAAGGGTTTCAGCGGGGTAAGATTACCCTGCTTACCGGTAACACATTGGCTTTTGATGTGACTTTGTGCCCGCAAACTTCAACTGCAGTGATTGTTTGCAAACATTTATTTTTTAATTATTAAAAACAAAAAAATGGGTACAATTAACAAAGGGATCCTTGGTGGATTCTCCGGAAAAGTAGGAACCGTTGTAGGCGGCACATGGAAGGGTATCAGCTACATGCGCAGTCAAATGGGTAAAAGGTCGGGGCAAGCATCAGACCTGCAATTGCAACAGCAGGCTAAGTTTCGCATGATCATTAAATTCCTGCGCAATTTTACTTCCTTGCTGAACATTACGTTTAAAGATTTTGCCAATGGCATTACCGGTCCGAATGCGGCATTATCTTTCAATATCCGTAATGGTATCAGTGGCATTTATCCTTCTTTTTCCATTAACTACAGTATGGTGTTGCTAAGCCGTGGCAGTTTACCGAATGCCACTGCACCGGCAGCAACAGCAGGTGTTAGCGGAAAAATAAATTTTAGCTGGACTGATAACAGTGGCAACGGTATTGCCAAAGCCACCGACAAAGCAGTATTGATTGTGTATTGTCCGGATTTGGATCAATCCATCAGCACTTTAGCGGGTGCCGATAGAACTGCTGCAGCTGATACATTAGATGTAAGCAGTTTCAGCGGTAAAACTGTGCAAACATGGGTTGCATTTATTACAGCTGATGGTAAAAATGTATCGGACAGCTTATTTGCCGGTCAGGTGAATGTGTTGTAAGAAATTTTAAATGATGAATTAAGAGAACTACAGCATCTCAAACAGACACGTCATTGCGAGCAGTGCAAGAGAATGATTTTAATTAAAATTAATCATGCACTGCGTGGCAATCTACTTAATAAAACGTTGTGCTTTTAATGAACAGATAGCCACGGTTTTATCCCCATCGCACAAAGCTTTGCATAAAACCTCGCTATGACGTTGTTATTCTCATTCAGTTGCTAACAATAAACTGTTAAACCATTAAACTTTTAAACATGGAATTATTACTCATACGAACCTATCATCCCAATGGCACCAATGGAGAGATCAGGTATAACAATGAACATCTTTGTTACAGCATTGAACTGCCATGGAAAAATAATTTGCCCGGTATTTCATGCATACCCGAAGGCAATTATATTTTGCAAAAAAGATGCAGTGAGCATTTTGGCTGGCACTTACAAATAATGGATGTTCCGAACAGGGAACTGATATTGATACACCCTGCCAACAATGCAATGGAAGAATTGAAAGGATGCATTGCTCCGGTAACTATCTTAACAGGTGAAGGTTGCGGCGACAGTTCAAGAGCTGTATTAACAAAACTAAAGATGTTGATATATCCTGTTTTGAATAAAGGAGAAACTGTGATTCTTTCTATTAGAAGTGTATGAAGAAAGCATGTTTTTTTCTTTTAGTCGTTTGTAGATAAAAGTTCAAAATTTCTTTTTCTTACGTTCTTTTTTCTTGAAAGAAAAGAATTTATAAACTGGCATCAGAAATACAAATGCTGAATTCACAGTAGCACAAAAGCCGAACAATGTGAATGAACAAACGGTCGTACATCGTTTGTTCTTGATTTTTTTCTCCCTTTTTTGTATCAAGACAAAAAAGGAAATATTAAAAAAGAAAAATCATTTAACTGTTCAGCATAAAAGCTGTGTAAAGCGAATGAAAAAGAGGCAAAAATATATTCTTACTTTCTTTGTCTTGATACAAAGAAAGTAAGCAAAGTAAAATCAAGACTGCATAAAAAAGCCTAAAAATAATTTCACTCCACTACAGCGAAGAAGCTTACTATCAGCGATAGGAATTTTATTGAAGAAAGACTTATGAAGAGCTTCATATCATCATTGAACATCTTCGCTGTTTGCGTTTCGTTCAATTATTTTTTATACGGCTTTT
>CAILAF010000324.1 GCA_903832075.1 uncultured Chitinophagaceae bacterium | reverse complement strand
GGAACAGAACAGGAAAATACTTTGCTGATTGATGCATTTTCGGATTATGTAAAAATTCAAACAACTTAATAACTAATTTATTTTAATTATTAACTTTATCATTCTTCAAAACGTTACAATGAAAAAAATAATATTTTTTTTGCTTTCAATATCATTATTGAGTATTGCATTATTAAAAGCGCAAATAGTTGAAAAACGACACACTTTAAAAAAGGCTGTAGCATGGCGTAATCCTGCCAAAATTGATTCATCCATTATTTTGCCTCAAGGTTTTGCTGCATATAAAATTGCTGATAAATTAGGAACAACACGCCACATTGCTATTTCGGAGCAAGGGAAAATTTATTTAAAGCTGAATTATAATCGAAGAAGCAAATATCAAAACGGCATTCTTGAATTGGTTTTAGTTAATTTCCCTGATTTTGAAAGAGATCCTGATGGCTCAAAAGGTTTAGTTCGTGATTCATTTGAAGTAGATGCTTTTGGAAATTTTTCCGGCACTGGCATTGCAATAAAAAATGGTTATTTATATGCTTCATCAGATGAAGAAATATTTCGTTATAAATTAGATGTAAATGATAATGTTATCAATCCGGATAATCCCGAAAAAATAATTACCGGCTTATTAAGTCGCCATGAACATGAAGCAAAAGCAATTACTTTAGATAACAGCGGAAATATTTATGTAAACATTGGTGCTTATTCAAATTCTTGTCAGATTGATGATAGAACATTACGTAGCAAAGGCCGAAACCCTTGTCCCATATTAGATTCAGCAGGTGGTATTTGGAAATTTAAAGCAGATAAATTAAATCAAACTTATGGTGATGGCATTCGTTATGCAACCGGATTAAGAAATGTTGTTGGATTAGATTGGAACACGCAAACCAATTCTTTATTTGTTATGCAACATGGACGCGATCAATTGCACGATAATTGGCCCGAATTATATGATGCAAAACAAAGTGCAGAATTACCTGCAGAAACAATGTACGAATTGCATCAAGGTTCTAATTGCGGATGGCCATATATTTATTATGATCATTTGGTAAATAAAAAAATTATTGCACCCGAATATGGTGGTGATGGAAAAAAATCTACTGATGAATATCAATCGCCTGTTATTGCATTTCCGGGTCATTTAGCACCGAATGGTTTATTATTTTATACCGGCAATCAATTTCCTGAAAAGTATAAGAATGGCGCATTCATTGCATTTCATGGAAGTTGGAACAGAGCACCCGAACCACAAGAAGGGTATTATGTTGCATTTGTTCCTTTTAAAAATGGAAAGCCTGTTGATGGTAAATGGGAAATATTTGCGAATGGATTTTCCGGTAAAAAAATAATTACTTCTCCCGGTCAGGCAGATCATCGTCCATGCGGATTGGCACAAGGTCCTGATGGTTCTTTGTATGTAACGGATGATAATAAAGGAACTATTTATAAAATTTCTTATTCAGGAAAATAGAATTGGTTAAATGAGAAATATTTTTTTAACAACAATAAGTTCATTAATAATAATTTTTGTTTTTGCACAAACAAACGGTTTAAAAGAATCAATGGCGCGTGGTAAAAAAGTGTATGATAAAGTTTGTTTAAGTTGTCACATGGCCGATGGCGGTGGCGTTCCGAAAATGAATCCGCCATTAATTCAAACATCTTATGTGTTGGGCGATAAAAAGAAAATTATTTATATCGTATTGCATGGAATGAATGATCGTGTGCCGATTGAAGATGAATATTTTTCCAACAATATGGCAGCGCATACCGATTTAAATAATCAGCAAATTGCAGATGTATTAACTTATGTGCGCAATAGTTTCGGCAATAAAGCAGATGCAGTAACAGTTGCAGAAGTAAAAGCAGTAAGAAATAAAAATTAGAACACAGGAGTTTGGAGACAGGAGATTGAATATTTTTTTGAATTCAATTTTCTATATTCTAACTCCTAACTCCTTAAAACATGAAAAGAATTTTATTTATAGACCGCGATGGTGTGATATTACAAGAACCACCAACAGATTTTCAAATTGATAGTTTGGAAAAAACTTCTTTTGTGAAAAATGCTATCACTGCATTATCAAAGATTGCAAATGATTTTGATTATTATAAAGTAATGGTCACTAATCAAGATGGATTGGGAACTGATTCATATCCTGATAAAGATTTTTATCCTTATCAAAATTTAATGTTGCGCACTTTGGAAGGCGAAGGATTTGTGTTTGATGAAATAATCATTGATAAAACTTTTGCAAAAGATAATCAGCCCACTCGTAAACCGGGAATTGAATTGCTAAAACATTTTTTGAATAACAAAGATTTTGATATTGAAAATTCTTTTGTAATTGGCGATCGTTGGAGTGATATTCAATTGGCAAAAAATTTAGGTTGTAAAGCAATCTATCTTAAATCTTCTTTGCATGAATTAACAGATGAACAAGAAAAAAATTTGAGAAACACAATTGCGTTGGAAGCAAATAATTGGAATGAAATTTATTCGTTTTTAAAATTGGGTTTGCGAAAAGTAATTCATGAACGCAATACCAACGAAACAAAAATAAAAGTTGAATTAAATTTAGATGGTAGCGGCAAAGCCAATATTAGTACGGGTTTGGGCTTCTTCGATCACATGCTCGATCAAATTGCACGCCATGGTAAAATGGATTTAACCATTGAAACAAAAGGCGATTTACATATTGATGAACACCACACCATTGAAGATACCGGCATTGCATTAGGCGAAGCATTTGCACAAACATTGGCCGATAAACGCGGCATGGAGCGTTATGGTTTTGCTTTGCCAATGGATGAAGCCGAAGCAAAAGTGTTGATTGATTTTGGTGGAAGAAATTGGTTAGTGTGGAATGCCGAATTTAAACGCGAAAAAATAGGAGAGATGCCAACCGAAATGTTTTTTCATTTCTTTAAATCTTTCAGCGATGCAGCCAAATGCAATTTAAATATTGAATGTAAAGGCGATAATGAACATCATAAAATTGAAGCCATCTTTAAAGCATTTGCAAAAGCAATAAGAATGGCTGTTAAACGTGATCCGTTGAGTAATCATTTGCCAAGTACAAAAGGAGTTCTATAAATAAAAATTTAATACAATTACTATGTCGTTAAAAACACAATTGATTGCCGAAATAAAACAAGAAGCAACGAACACAAAAAAAATATTGGAAAGAGTTACTTTCGAAAATCCTGATTGGAAACCACACGAAAAATCTATGACGATTGCAAAATTGGCTACACATATTGCAGAAAATTTGCGTTGGGGATGGTATATTTTAGAAAGCGATTTTGTTGATTTTGCCAACAGACCTTTTGCACCTTCAGTTATAACAACTAATGAAGAATTAGTAAAAACTTTTGAAGAGCATTATGCAAAATCTGTTGCTGCATTGGAAAATGCAAGCGATGAAGAATTAGAAAAGCAGTGGATAGTAAAGTCCGGCGATACAATTTTCATGGAATTGAAAAAGAAAGCAGCTATCAGAAGTTGGGCAATGAATCACAGTGTGCATCATCGAGGACAATTATCTGTTTACTTGCGTTTATTGGATATTCCTGTTCCGGGAATGTATGGACAGAGTGCGGATGGCATTTAAAAAATATTTGGCAGAAACAATTTCATCTCACATCTTTGCTTTGCAATGAAACAAAATTTATTAAACAATAATTGGTGGTGGCATACAAACTCTGATCGGGGATTGTAATGGCATAGCCAATACTGATGAATATCATTTCAAAGCCCCGACAAACTTGTCGGGGTTTTTTGTTTGTTGAACAAAGAACAAAGCGTTCAAGAGTGCGACGCAACGGCAGATGCACAAGGAACTAAAAGCCGGTAACAAAAAAATTAATTCGATAAATTTTTCGTGATGAAAAAAATAAAAATTGAAACGAGTGTAAAAAAAATGCTGGCCGATTTGTACACGCCGGTGGGCATTTACCTGCGTGTGCGTGACAGGTTCCGCGATACTGTTTTGCTTGAAAGTACCGACCACCACGTTGCAGAAAACAGTTATAGTTTTATTTG
>CAILAF010000323.1 GCA_903832075.1 uncultured Chitinophagaceae bacterium | reverse complement strand
CCAAAACTTTTTTTCCTTCACTTATTTTATTGTTGATGAAATATTCTCCATTAACAATATTCAATGTTTTTAAAAATTCCAGGGCTTCAAAAAATTCTTCTTCCCATGCAGATATATCTTCAATGAAATGAAAATTATCTAATAATTTTTGATGCTTTAAACGAAGTTTAATGTATTGCGTTGTAAAATGTTTATCTAATAAATCTCCGGCACGAATAGCATTACGACCCGTTTTATCCATATATGCCGGACCAATACCTTTTAAAGTAGAACCAATTTTACTTTCACCTTTTTGTAATTCACTTGCTTTATCTAATGCACGATGTGTGGGAACAATAATATTTGTTCTTTCAGAAATAAATAAATTTTTTCTTACATCAATTCCAAAAGAAGAAACAATATCGCATTCTCGTTTTAAAGTTACAGGATCTAATACAACGCCATTGCCAATAATATTTGTTGTATGTTGATGAAAGATGCCTGATGGAATTTGGTGCAGCACTACTTTCTTTCCATCGACATATAAAGTATGTCCTGCATTTGGTCCGCCTTGAAAGCGGGCAACTACATCATAATTAGGTGCAAAATAATCAACGATTTTTCCTTTGCCTTCATCGCCCCATTGTAAACCGAGAATAACATCTACCATAATTGTAAATTGATATGAAGCAAATGTAAGTGTTGAAATGATGTAATAGAAGTATGAGGAAAATTAATTCTAATTTATTTTATTTCTTCGGTGTCAAATCTGTCAACACTTTGAATACCGTTCAATTGCATTAATCTTTCTACCAATTCATTCAATTCTTCTTTATCATGAACAAAAACTTTAATAGTTCCCTGAAAAAGTCCTTCTGTAGATTCAATGGTTAATGCTGCAATATTAATTTTCATTTCACCACTAATGATATTCGTGATTTTATTGATGACACCCACATCATCTAAGCCAATAATTTTTAATCCGGTTAAGAAAGAGATTTCTTTATTCTTTGCCCATTTTGTTTTAACAACTCTGTGTCCATAATTGGCCATCATTCGCGCAGCATTAGGACAATTTGTTCTGTGAATGATCAAACCCTTACCAGTACTTACAAAACCAAAAACGTCATCTCCCGGAATTGGGTTACAACATTTTGCAAGCGAGTATTGAATTTTATCGCTGCTTTCACCAAAAATAATCAGTTCACTATCTTTTTTGTTAATTGTTTTTTGATGTTCAGTGTGATGTTCGGTAATAACAGTTTTTGGCTTAGGCGGTTCTAATCTATCACCCAGAACTTGAAAATCTTTGAGCTCTTTAAGATCAATATTTTTTGTGGCAATCTTATATAATAAATCTAATTGCGATGACAGTTTATAATAATGTGCCAACTCATCAATATTGCCGGGAGTAAATGCCGCACCAATTCCTTCTAATTTTCTTTGTAAAATATATTTTCCATCTTCAGCAACTTTTCTTTTCTCTTCCCGCAATGCGTCTTTGATTTTACTTTTTGCTTTGGCAGTAACAACAAAGCTTAACCAATCTTCTGATGGCTTTTGTTTATTGCTGGTAATAATTTCTATTTGATCTCCACTTCTTAATTTATAAGATATGGGCACTAATTTATGATGCACTTTAGCGCCAATACATCGAGTACCAATTGCTGAGTGAACAGAGAATGCAAAATCTAATGCAGTACTTCCGGTAGGTAACATTTTTACGTCACCTTTTGGTGTGTATATATAAATATCTTCTGCTAAAAAAGATGTTTTAAAATCTTGTAAAAAATCTACACTATCTGTATCCTGTGTGGCT
>CAILAF010000322.1 GCA_903832075.1 uncultured Chitinophagaceae bacterium | reverse complement strand
TCAATACAATGGATTACCTGTTGGGTTAGAGATTATTAGTACAAAAAACTCAGAAAGTCAATTACTTAATTATGCATTTTCTTATCAAGAAAAATTGTTAGCGCTAAGGGAAAATGTCCCCTTTTATGAGGTAAAATAGCACCTGATGAAATAATTTTTCATGAGGTGAGTAAATGATAAAAAGTATTGCAAATATAAGCAATCAGGAAGCAACAAACAAATTGTTACAAGATTGTATAAGTAAAAAAATAAAACAAAAACGATGTGCTGAATTACTTGGCCTAAGCGTACGTCAAGTAAAGCGTAAATGCAAGGCATTACGTGATAAAAAAGATGTAAAAGCATTGATACATGGCAACACGAATAAAAAGCCTCAAAACATCACTACTGATGCGATTCGTGAACATATAATTCAATGTTGTAATACAATGTTTCATGGTTATGGTCCAACTCTGGTCAGCTATGAGTATCAACGTATGTATGGTATTAAATTAGCTGTAGAAACAACACGTCAAATAATGATTGCCAATGGTATATGGGTAGCTAAAGATAAGAAAGTAAAACGAGTACATAATATGCGTGAACGCATGGCATGTTTTGGGGAAATGGTTCAGGCTGATGGTACGGAGTATGATTGGTTTGGTGACGGTAATAAATATGTAATGCTTGTGTTTATTGATGATGCCACTAGTAGCTTATTGCATGCTGTTTTGGTTAAAAGTGAGAGTAGTTTTTCGTACATGCAAGCACTTAATGATTATTTACGCAAGCATGGTCGCCCAATGTGTTTATATACAGATAAACATGGTGTATTTAGAGTAAATATGCCTAGCGCTCCCGAAGGCTCACAAACGCAGTTTGCGAGGGCTATGGAGGCATTAGGTATTAAAATGATACAAGCGCATTCTCCGCAGGCAAAAGGTCGTGTAGAACGTGCTAACCGCACATTGCAAGACAGATTAGCTAAACGGTTTCAGTTGCTTGGTATTAAAAGTGTTGAAGTGGCAAATCATTACTTACAAAGTGAATATATTGCAGAATATAATAAACTTTTTGCAGTAGCACCAACATCATCAGTCAATGCACACAGACCATTGAATTCTCAACATAATTTAGAACAAATATTAGCCATACATGATACTAGACATATTAGTAAAAACCATACATTACAATACAATAATCAAGTAATTCAAATTATGAATGAGTCCGTCAATTTACATAAAAAAGTTGCCAAAGTC
This sequence comes from uncultured Chitinophagaceae bacterium, assembly GCA_903832075.1. GTDB lineage: Bacteria > Bacteroidota > Bacteroidia > Chitinophagales > Chitinophagaceae > CAILAF01. The sequence continues at coordinate 455 of CAILAF010000322.1, read as the reverse complement.
ATTGCTAAAGCTGATGAGGTCACGCATGTATTAGTTGAGGATAGACTGGTTCAATTTCGAGTATTAAAAATCAAACCAAAACAGGATGACGTAACATGTGCTAAAATGATAAACTTAGCTGTAAAACAAGCAAAAGATAACATTCTTATTAATAATGCTACCAATACTCTTGACAAATTAATGGCAGTATTATTATAAAAGAAAAAAGGTGACATTTTCCCTTAGCAGAAGTAGGGGACATTTTCCCTTGGTGCTAACACTTATCAAGAAAAATACTACTCTTTTAAAGCACCAGAATTAAATACTGACACACAATTTAAGAATTGGAATATTGCCAAATTAAATCTGCTCTATATGCTAATTGTTAAAATTAGTTATGAATAAATTATTAAGCCGAACAATAAAAACGACATAGCCACTAGCCAAGCTAGAGGAATAACCCAAAAGGCAATTAC
>CAILAF010000321.1 GCA_903832075.1 uncultured Chitinophagaceae bacterium | reverse complement strand
TATAGTAGTTTATTTTTTATTTTTCGTTTTATATACTGCTGATGCACAAATAAAAATTAGCAAATTAAAATTCATCAGCGAGTATGATGTGCCACATAATTTTTTATTTAAAAACACAACAGTTGGCGGTTTATCCGGAATTGATTATGATAAAAAGAAAAATGTTTATTATTTAATTAGCGATGATAGAAGTGCGGTTAACCCGGCGCGTTTTTATACAGCTAAAATATTTTTTTCGGCCGAAAAAATTGATAGCGTTGTGTTTGTTGATGTAAAGAGTTTTTTAAATGCAGAAGGAAAAACATATCCAAATTCAACACAAGATCCAAAACATACACCCGATCCTGAAGCGTTGCGTTATAATCCAGTTACCAATCAAATGATATGGAGCAGCGAAGGAGAAAGAATTGTTCGTGCAAAAGATACGGTGCTTGAAAACCCATCTGTGACGCTTATTTCAACCGATGGAAAATATATTGATACTTTTCCTTTGCCAAAAAATATGTTGATGCAAGTAACAGAAAATGGTCCGCGTCAAAATGGAGTTTTTGAAGGAATTACTTTTGCCGATAATTATGAAACACTTTTTGTAAATGTTGAAGAACCATTGTATGAAGATGGTCCCAGAGCTGATGTAACTGATAATAATGCAACTATTCGCATTTTAAAATTTAATCTTGCAACAAAAAAATGTGTGGCGCAATATGCGTATACTTTAGATGCAATTGCACATGAAGCTATTCCAAAAAATGCATTTAAAATAAATGGTATTCCGGATATATTATACATCGGCAATAATAAAATGTTGGTAATGGAACGCTCTTTTTCATCCGGCAACATGGCTTGTACCATAAAAATTTTTGAAGCCGATTTAAATAATGCAACAAATATTTTACACCTTTCTTCCGTATTGAACAATGATAAAATTGTTCGAATAAAAAAGAAATTATTATTGAACATGGATGATTTAGGAATTTATATTGATAATGTTGAAGGAATGACTTTTGGACCAGATTTACCAAACGGACATAAATCTTTGATTACCGTAGTTGATAATAATTTTTCTCCTTTAGAAAAAACACAATTCTTTTTGTTTGAAGTAATTCCTTAAGCCGAAGAGTGCGACGCAACTATGTTTCATTGAAAACAAAAAGCCGGTAACAAAAAGATTTTCATCAGTACATTCATTAATTTGCATACCATCAAATTTACAATATGCCGTTTCAATTGGTTTCATCATTTCAGCCATCCGGCGATCAACCTTCTGCTATTGAACAATTAACTAATGGATTATTGAATGGTGAACAATATCAAACATTATTGGGTGTTACCGGAAGCGGCAAAACTTTTACCATTGCTAATGTTATTCAAAATGTTCAGCGACCAACATTGGTTCTAACACATAACAAAACATTAGTGGCGCAGTTGTATGGAGAGTTCAAACAATTTTTTCCGAATAATGCAGTCGGTTATTTTGTAAGTTATTACGATTATTATCAGCCGGAAGCGTATATGCCGGTGAGTGATGTATATATTGAAAAAGATTTAAGTATTAATGAAGAATTGGATAAACTTCGTTTACAATCAACAGCACAATTATTAACCGGAAGAAGAGATATTATTATTGTTGCCAGTGTAAGTTGTATTTATGGTATGGGTAATCCAACAGATTATGAAAACGGAATCATCAGAATTAATAAAGGACAAGTTATTTCGCGTCAGGGATTTTTACATTCATTGGTAAATAGTTTATATCATCGTTCACAAGGAGATTTTGAAAGAGGAAGTTTTAGAGTGAAAGGAGATACGGTTGATATTAATCTTCCTTATGTTGATTATGGTTATCGCATAACTTTTTTCGGTGATGAAATTGAAGAAATTGAATCGCTGGAACTCAGCAGCGGCAAACGTATCGGTACAATGCAGGATGCTGCCATCTTTCCTGCTAATTTATATTTAGCACCGAAAGATATTTTGCAACAGGTAATGTTTGAGATACAAGATGAAATGATGTTGCAGGTAGAATATTTTAAAAGATCAAATAAATTGATTGAGGCACAAAGATTGAAAGAGCGTGTTGAATATGATTTAGAAATGATTCGCGAATTGGGTTATTGTAACGGCATTGAAAATTATTCTCGATTCTTTGACAGAAGAAAAGCAAGTACCAGACCATTTTGTTTATTAGATTATTTCCCGAAAGATTTTTTATTAGTGATTGATGAAAGCCATCAAACTATACCGCAGATTGCTGGAATGTATGGTGGCGACAGAAGTCGCAAATTAGTTTTAGTTGATTATGGTTTTCGTTTACCATCGGCATTAGATAATCGTCCATTGAATTTTCATGAATTTGAAAATTTAGTTGGGCAAACAATTTTTGTTAGTGC
>CAILAF010000320.1 GCA_903832075.1 uncultured Chitinophagaceae bacterium | reverse complement strand
TTTATCATCTAATGTTATTGTAACAGGAATTGTTTTTTTATTCGATGATTTATTATAGAGATATAACAAAGGATGATAAGCATCGATTAAATGAATGTTTGCCTTATCTGTAAGATTCGGCAATTCGCCACGAACATCAATTGCTAATTTTGCTTTTGCTCTAATAAAATCAAATTCTCCAACAATTTCAAAATATGTTTTTAATAATGAAGAATAGCTGCTGAGTTTTGAAGTTAATTCTTTCAATATTCTTTGCACTTCTTTTCGTTCATCATTTTCCAACGAAAAAATTTCGTTGTTTAATTCAATGGTTTCTTCAGGTTCAACAAAAGCAGTTTTTTTACTATCGCTCTCGCCATGTAATATTCCTTTTATTTGCCTTTTATGCTCAGAGAAAACTGCAACCACTCTCCTGCCATTGCTAAAACTTTCATCAATGTCAGCAGAATAACCTGCTTTCGCCAATTTAGATAACACTTTATCAAACACACGTCGCAACTCATTTCTACGACGATATAAACTCATTCTAATTTTTTGCAAAGCATCACTGGCATTATCTTTTACAATGGCTTGTTCATCCAATACATCATCAATCAATTCAATAATAATTTTTTCGTAGTAAGTATCTTCAATAATCTTTGATAAAAATTTATAAGCAATTTTTCTTTCCGCATCAAACCATCTAAAAATATTACTGATGCTCTCTGCTAACTTTTTGATTTGTAAAAATTGTTCGCCACTTAATGTTGCACCCGGAATGCCGAGCAATTTAATATCGTTAGAAATATTTAGAATGAAATCATTAGGAAAATATTGAGCTTGTTGTATTAATAATTTGTACTCATGGCTTTGTTGTAACTCTACAGAAATATATTCATATCGAGTATGAATACGCAAATTTTGAGCTTTATTTTTTGCATACTCTGTTTTACAATGCTCTGCCAGCAAGGTTTTTACCTTATCAAACTCTAATTGAACTGCAGCAGATTCGGGATATAAACGCATGAAGAAATATATTACCTTTTAATGATTAAGATGGCAAAGGTAATGTTACACATCAAACAAATGAAAGCTTACTAACTATGGTAATTTCTTATTTGATTTTGGAAAAAATAATTGAACAGTTACAAATGCAACAAATATAATTTGAAGAGCAATTAAAAATCCCCATAAAAAATAAGCAGTACGAATATTAAATTTCCAGCGCTCATATTGAGGCGTTGGTAGAAAATCATTTTTAATATTTTCTACAATTAAAGGCGTATGGTAATATACATAAGGCAATAAAAAAATGATAGCTAATGTTAATATAATATGCGTATTAGCAACAAGTGTATTTCTACAATTAGTTTTACGAAGAAAATAATGTATAAACAAAGGCTGCACCAAAACACAGCACCAAAATAAACCTGCTTCGAAATGCGATACCGTAAAGTATTGATCAAAAAAATTATTTTACAATAACCATCATTCGCAAATATCATTAAAACTATTGCCACAAAAGCTGGTGCAAGTATGAGATAATTCTCAACTCTCAAAAATACTTTTCTTAAAAAAACAGAATTTCCCATTAAAGAGGGGCTTTAAATTTTTACAGGTTTTTTACAGTAATTAAAATAGTAATGAAGATAAATAGAAATCAAAATCTATATAAAATAAAAATCGAATTTATTAACAGTTTTTTTGCGATTGTGAATATCATTTTCGAATATTGAACAATCTTGTAAGGAAATAAATAATTATCCGTCAATACATTTAAAAAAAATTAGTTTATAATTGCTATTTAAAACAACTTGTGCCGATTACAGAAACTCTTTCAACTAATATTTATGATTCAAAAAATTTTAGGAAGCATTTTATTAATAACAATAACATTAATATCATGCGCACAAAAAAACACAAATAAAAATATGAGTATGACAGTCATCCCATCTGGTGTAAAAACAGACACAGCCACATTTGGCGAAGGTTGCTTTTGGTGTACCGAAGCTTATTTTCAAAGATTAAATGGTGTTTTAAAAGTTGTAAGTGGCTATGGCGGTGGCCATGTGATTGATCCAACTTATGAACAGGTATGCGATAAAAATACCGGCCACGTTGAATTGGCAAGAATTATTTATGATCCGACAAAAATCAGTTATGATGAATTATTAGAAGTGTTTTGGAAAACACATGATCCTACAACATTCAATCAACAAGGCAATGATGTTGGTCCTCAATACAGAAGCGTAATATTTTATCACAATCATGAACAAAAAGAAAAAGCAGAAAAATATAAAGCTGCTTTAGATAAAAGCGGTGCATGGAATAAACCAATTGTAACTGCCATTGAACAGTTTAAGAATTTTTATCCGGCAGAAAATTATCATCAAAATTATTATAACGAAAATCAAAATCAAGGTTATTGCCGATATGTTATTCAACCCAAATTGGAAAAATTCGAGAAAGTATTTAAAGATAAATTGAAGAAACAATAAAAGTTAGCCCCAAAATTTTGGGGCTTTTTTATGCGTGGTTTATCTTACTTTTAAAATATGAAAACTAAAACCATATTACTTGCCATCATTATTTTGTTGCAAGCAAATTTTTCATTCGCACAATTAGGTGCTGCTAAAAATCAATTCACACATGCCGATACATTACGCGGCAGTTTAAATGAAAATAGAGATTGGTGGGATGTTCTGCGTTACGATATAACCGTTAAAACGGATATTGAAAATAAAACGATTGAAGGAAAATGTGTAATTCGTTTTAAAACTTCTGTGAATGGCAATAAAAAAATACAATTAGATCTTCAGTCCCCATTATTAATTGATTCTGCAATTTTTAATTATGAAAAAATAGTTTTTCAAAAAGTAGATTCAAATGTTTGGTTATGCCCATTACATAATATTGAAGCGAAACAATATATTGATAAACGAGAAGGCGGAAAAGGATGGATAACCAAAGAACAACAACTAACAATTTATTATCACGGTAAACCAAAAGAAGCTATTCGTCCACCATGGGATGGTGGTTGGATTTGGAAGAAAGATGAAAAAGGTCGTCCTTTTGTAAGCGTTGCTGTACAAGGCTTAGGAGCCAGTGCATGGTATCCTTGCAAAGATCATCAAAGCGATGAACCCGATAATGGTGCATCATTAACTATCATTGTTCCTGATAGTTTAGTTGCTGTTGGTAACGGAAGATTAATAGAGAAACATCAAACATCAAACATCTCACATCTTACATCATATAAATGGCAAGTAAAAAATCCTATTAATAATTATACCATCAGTCCATACATTGGTAAGTATGTAAACTTCTCAGATACTTTAATGGGTGAAAAAGGAAAACTCGATTTAAGTTATTGGGTACTCGATTATAATT
>CAILAF010000319.1 GCA_903832075.1 uncultured Chitinophagaceae bacterium | reverse complement strand
TATAGTATGAAAAAATATTTGAAATTATTTTTTATCATCATCATCATTACAACTTCATTACAATCTTTTGCAACTAATGATAATAGAGAATATTATCTTATTAAAATTTATCATTGCAAAACCAATGCGCAATTATTAATTGTTGATGATTATTTAAAAAATATTTATTTACCAAACTTGCATAAGTCGGGCATTGAAAAAGTTGGGGCATTTAAGCCAATTGATAATGACACCGCAAATGATAAACGTATTATTGTATTCATTCCTTTTAAAAAATTAGAAACATTTACTGATTTGGAAAATGAAGCAGATAAACAAGATCCTTTTTTAAAGAATGAGAGTGTTTATTCAAATGCTGCGTATAATGATGCACCCTTTGTAAGAATTGAAACTGTTTTATTGCATGCATTTAAAAATATGCCGCTGTTTCAAGTCCCTTTACTAACCGGCAATTTGAATGATAGAGTTTATGAATTGAGAAGCTATGAGGGTGCAACAGAAAATTTGTACAGAAAAAAAGTGCACATGTTTAATGAAGGTGGCGAGATTGATATTTTTAAGCGACTTTCTTTTAACGCTGTATTTTATGCGGAAGTTTTAAGCGGAAGCCACATGCCAAACTTAATGTACATGACAAGTTTTAATAGTAAAGCAGATAGAGATGATCATTGGAAAATATTCAGCAGTGATGCAACTTGGAAAAAAATTTCCGGCATGACTGAGTATGCCAATACTGTTTCAAAATCGGATGTTCTTTTAATGCATGCAACCGACTACTCTGATTTCTAACTCTATTCTTGATTGAATAATCTTAACTGAATTCCAATTCTAAAAACAAACCCTGTTGATTTGTTTTCATAAGATGGCGTATATATTTTAGCAACTCTGTTTCCAAAAAATGACAAAGGAACAGTTTGTCCTTTATCAAAAATTTGTAAACTTCTATTAAACGCATATCCTCCACTTGCATTAAAAAACCACTTCTTAGAAATGCGTTGATCAACATACAATCCTGCATCCCATTGGCGATAAAAAAGATATTGACTGTTTAATTGAGGTGATAAACGATACGAATAATAATTGCCTTCTAATTTAAATCCAACAGTAGTATTTTTATTGAATAGATATTCTATGCGTGGGCGCAAAGGCAACGCCCCACCAATTCTCCATTCACCAATATTTTTTCTATAACGAATATCAATGATGGGAATGATTTGATTTCCAAAAAATTGATAAGCATAAGCAATGCCCCAACCAATACTGAAACCATTTTCTTTTCTTGTAAGAAAATGAACTGAAGCATTAAAACGAATATCATCTCCATTAATTTGTTTCATGTCGCATGCCAATTGCGGTTGTGCTGTAATTGTCATTACTGTTTTATCACTAATCTTATTACTATAGCCAACACTCACACCAATTGAATGCAACAAAAGATTATTTATAACTGAAGTATTATTACCCGTTAATAAATTTTTATAATGAACACCGGCTGACCATTTAGCAATTTTATTTTTACCTATCGGGAAACGTGTAGATATAGATTGAGATAATGTATTAAGAGAATTATTGCCACTTGAAGGACTTATTTCATTATTAATATCAACAGCACTTAATTGAGAAAATCCTAATAATGGAAAAAAAATTAAAATTAAGAGTGATAAAGAAAGATATTTCATTAGCGGGGGTTGATATATTCAAAGATAAATTATCATTCAACAATTCAATTACTAATTTGATGCCATCAATATTAAATCACGCAACTTGAGTTAAATACCTTATCTTTGTTGCGTTAATTTGAGTACATCAGCATTTTGTAAGTGAACGAATTTATCTGCTACGCATTTTTCTGCTAATAGTTAGTCTTCTTTACTCAGCCGTTTTCTCAAGCATTTTTAATTATTAATTCATGTAATCATGAACATTTATGTTTCAAACTTAAGCTTCAACGTACAAGACGATGACTTAAGAGGTTTTTTTGAAGGCTACGGAGTTGTAGCTTCAGCAAAAGTTATTATTGACAAATACACAAACCGCAGTCGCGGATTTGGTTTTGTAGAAATGGCAGACGACGAAGCTGCTAAAAAAGCAATCGCCGAATTAAATGGTGGTATGGTTGAAGGCCGTGCAATCAGTGTAATGGAAGCCAAGCCACGTGAAGAAAGAAGCAATAGCAACAGCAATCGCTCTTTCAGCAAAAGTAACAGCAACAGCCGTTGGTAATACATAGCTAAGCGTTATAAAAAATTAAAGCCTCAACAATTGTTGAGGCTTTATTATTATTTTCATCTTCACAAGATATTATTCATTTCTAAACACAACTGTTCCGTCAAATACATCTACTAAAACTTTTTTTGTTTTATCAATATCTCCTTCAATAATTTTTTTACTTAATTGATTAATGATTTCTTTTTGTATTAATCTTTTTAATGGCCTTGCCCCAAATTGAGGATCGTAACCATTCTCAGCTAAATAATCCAACAAATATTCACTGTATGTTAATTCAATTCCATTATCAGCAACCAATTGCTTCAACTGTTGTAATTGAATATTGATGATACCTTTTATTTCGGAACGCATCAGTGGTTGAAACATAATTACTTCATCTACCCTATTCAAAAATTCAGGACGAATAGTTTGTCTGAGTAAATTCATCACTTCTACTTTTGTTTTTTCTACAACAGCTTCTTTATTTTTTTCAGTTACCTTTTCAAATGCATCTTGAATAATATGACTACCCATATTACTTGTCATGATGATGATGGTATTTTTAAAATTAACGGTGCGTCCTTTATTATCTGTTAATCGTCCATCATCTAATACTTGTAACAAAACATTAAAAACATCCGGATGTGCTTTTTCAATTTCATCCAATAAAATAACGGAGTAAGGTTTACGACGAACAGCTTCAGTTAATTGTCCACCTTCATCATAACCAACATATCCCGGAGGTGCACCAACTAATCTTGATACAGTATGTTTTTCCTGATACTCACTCATGTCAATTCTTGTCATCATACTTTCATCATCAAACAAATATTCTGCTAATGCTTTTGCCAATTCAGTTTTACCAACACCGGTTGTACCAAGAAAAATAAATGAACCGATTGGTTTCTTTGGATCCTGCAAACCCGCTCTGCTTCTGCGTATTGCATCAGCAACAGCAGTGATCGCTTCATCTTGCCCAACAACCCGTTGATGCAAATGTTCTTCTAAATGCAACAGTTTTTCTTTATCACCTTGCAACATTTTTGAAACCGGAATACCGGTTGCTTTTGCAATATTCTCTGCAATATCTTCTGCATCTACTTCTTCTTTCATTAAACGTTTATCATTTAATGATGAAAGTTGAACAGATAGTTTATTTATTATTTGTTCTTCATCTTTTATTTTACCATAACGTATTTCTGCAACTTTACCATAATCGCCATTGCGTTCTGCCTGATCTGCTTCTAATTTTAATTGTTCAATTTTTGCTTTACCGTTTTGAACTTTTTCTACCAACTCTTTTTCCTCTTTCCATTTTGCTTTAAATGTATCGCGTTGCACAATTAAATTAGCTATTTCAGTACTTAACTCTTTCAATTTTGTTTCATCATTTTCCCTTTTGATGGCTTCACGTTCTATTTCCAACTGACGAATTTGTCGTTCTAAAGAATCTAATTCTTCCGGCATTGAATTCATCTCTAACCTAAGCTTGGCAGCACTTTCATCAATTAAATCAATTGCTTTATCTGGAAGAAAACGATCAGTGATATAACGATGTGATAATTCAACTGCAGCAATAATGGCTTCATCTTTTATTCGAACATGATGATGTGTTTCATATTTATCTTTAATACCTCGCAAAATAGAAATGGCATCTTCAACTGTTGGTTCATCAATAATTACTTTTTGAAACCTGCGTTCTAATGCTTTATCTTTTTCAAAATATTTTTGATATTCATTTAAAGTTGTTGCACCAATGGCTCTTAATTCACCACGAGCCAATGCTGGTTTTAAAATATTGGCTGCATCCATTGCACCTTCGCCGCCACCTGCACCAACAAGCGTATGTATTTCATCAATGAATAAAATAATTTCACCTTCACTTTCCGCAACTTCTTTTACAACTGCTTTTAATCTTTCCTCAAACTCACCTTTATATTTTGCACCGGCAATTAATTGACCCATATCCAATGCATAAATAATTTTATTCTTTAAATTTTCTGGAACATCACCATTAACAATACGCATCGCCAAACCTTCTGCTATCGCGGTTTTACCAACGCCGGGCTCACCAACAAGGATTGGATTATTTTTTGAACGACGCGTTAAAATGTGCAATGTTCTTCTAATTTCTTCATCTCTTCCAATAACAGGATCAAGTTTTCCATTGCGCGCCATTTCATTTAAGTTACGAGCATATTTTTGCAATGAATTATATTGATTGTTTTGTGTTTGACTTTTAATAGTATCTCCTTTACGCAAATCTTTAATCGCAGCAACCAATCCTTTTTCTGTTAAGCCGGCATCTTTTAAAATTTTTGAAGTATCATCATTCACAGATAATAATCCTAAAACTAAATGTTCAACACTTACAAACTCATCTTTAAATTGTTTCATAGATGCATTTGCTTTCAACATAGCATTATTCAAATCTCTGCTAATGTTTTGTGCTGGCTCTGCACCATTTGCTTTAGGCAATTTTTTTATAGATTCATCAATCTTAGTTTCAACAAAAGCAACATTTACGTTATTCTTTTTTAAAAGATATTCAACCGAACTATCATCATCTTTTAATAATACTTTCAACAAATGATTGGTTTCAATATTAGGATTACTATTATTGAAAGCTTCCTGTTGCGCAGCCTGAACAATTTCCTGCGCTTTAATGGTATAGTTGTTTAAATTCATAATTATAAGTTTTTAAGTTTTATGTAACTTTCAATTAAACGTCACAAAAAACATTTAAACTATATTCACAAATCATAATCCAATCAACAAAAGAAGCAATTATGTCTGCAAATATTAAGCAAATATGCTCGAAAGTCAGTTCTGTATTCATTTTCATGCTATTCTTTCAGTCTGCATTATCGCAGAACAATTTCAATGAATTAGATCAAGTTTTAAAACAATCTGAAAAAGAATTGGGCAAAAACTTGGTAACGCTTATTTATAAAGATGGAAAGATTGTTTATAAGAAAGAAGCTGAAGAATTTAAAGTAAATACGCAAGAACCTATTGCAAGTTGTAGTAAATGGTTAACGGCAGCATTAGTGATGACTTTTGTTGATGAAGGCAAATTATCGTTAGATGATAAAGTAAGTACTTTCTTACCCATTTTTACAAAATATGGAAAAAGCTATATAACCATTCGACAATGTCTTAGTCATCAAACAGGCATTAAACAAGAACAAATAAGTTTGGCAAGTATTTTTCAAAGAAAAAAATTTGAAAGCTTGGAAGAAGAAGTAAATGATTTTGCATCAAAAAGAGAAATTGATTATAATGCAGGTGATGGTTTTTATTATGGTGGTATTGGATTAAATATTGCTGCACGCGTTGTTGAAATAGTTGGTAAACGCAAATTTGAACAATTAGTACTAGAAAGAATCTTGCGTCCGCTTTCAATGAGGAATACAAGTTTCGCTAGTGATAATGCTGTAAACCCTTCGGGTGGTGCTATTTCTACTGCACAAGATTATATGAATTTTTTAGTGATGATATTAAATAAAGGAATGTTTAATAATAAAAGAATTTTAAGTGAAAAGGCAATTGAAGAAATGCAAAAGCCGCAAATAACTTTAGATAAAATAAGATATGCACCAAAAGTTGCAGAAGGTTTTAGTTATGGTTTAGGTGAATGGATATTAGCATCTGATGCAAATGGTAAAACTATATCAGTAGCATCACCTGGCTTATTTGGAACTTGGCCAATTGTAAATATTTGCAAAGGATATGCTTGTATTTTCTTCACAAAAAAGTTAATAAGCGAAGACAAGAAATCTATTTATTTAGAACTTATTAAAACAGTTGAAGCAGCCATACCCGGCGATTGTAAATAACAATAAATATCATTTTATATTTTTTTTAAAAAAATCTGAATTGCATGGAACAAATCATTCACTTTTTAATTATTGCAGGAAAATCTGTTGCAGTATATGTTTTCATCATTGCTGCCATTAGAATATTTGGCAAAAAAGAATTAGCACAACTTTCTGTTATTGATCTGGTATTTATTTTATTAATCAGTAACAGTGTGCAAAATGCTATGGTTGGCGATGATAATAGTTTACCGGGTGGTATAGCCGCAGCATTAGGATTATTTATTTGCAATTATATTTT
>CAILAF010000318.1 GCA_903832075.1 uncultured Chitinophagaceae bacterium | reverse complement strand
TGCTTTAGAAGAAAAATTGAACAATGTCGCTTTTATGCGAGCGATTATTGATAAAATCACAGAGCTTTTTGATAAGGATGAAGTGGACGAAATTTGGATAACATTCCCCGATCCGTTTCCAAAAGAAAAACATGAAAAGCATCGCTTAACCTCACCAAAATTTTTAGCACGGTATAAAGAAATTTTGAAAAAAGAGGGTGTTATAAATTTTAAAACAGATGATGATGATTTGTTTAATTACACACTTGAAACGCTCAAGCACCATAAAATAAATCCGTTTGATGTTAATTTTGATGTTCACGCCAACACTGATTCTCACCCACATTTACGAGAAATAAAAACCCACTACGAAAATCTTTTTATGGGAAGAGGAAGGACAATTAAATATTTGAAATTTAAGTTTTAGTTGCACTTAAACTAGGCGTGCAAAAATGGATTATGATTTCTTTCGTGACCAATGGTGGTTGGATTTCCATGGCTTAAAATTTTTAAAATTCATTTAAATTTAAAAATAGTCACAGCTGAAAAAGCTCTTACATCTTTAGCTTTATGTTTTAATCTATTTCATCATTCAAACTAAAATATACGTATTTACTGGTATAGCTTACAACCTAAGTTCGGGATAAGATTCCGAGGTTTTATATCGCCCATACTGGGCTTTTATTGATGTGCGTTACTTTCTTTCTATTATGATTTCGCTTCTACGAAGCTTTTTAGCTCCATCGGAGCTTAATATTAATAGAATATTATACAGAATTATTTTGAAGTTCCGTAGGAGCGACACTTTGCTGCTTTTTGTTATCCCGAACTCAGGTTTACAAATAGTTAATCGCATAAAACTGTAAAAAAATAACATAAAAGTATAAAAAATAACATAAAGTTGTAGGACTTTTTACTAAACTAAACTAAACTAAACATGAAAAGACGGCTAACTAATATTTTAGTGTTTGTCTGTAATGGATTAAACTCAGTTCCCAGATTAAATTTTAGATTTAAGCAAAGGCAGTTCTTCGGTCTTGCTTTTTCCTTTTTTCTATTGTCAACTTACGCATATGCAGGTCAGCCTTTACCTTCAGATACTAGTTTATTTGGTATAGGTGTTTCAGCTGAAGCAGGAACATTAGGTTATGGGGGAAGTTTAAATTTTAAATGTACAAATTACATACAAGTTAAACTTGGATATTCGATTTTGGAAAATACGATTGTATTGCCCATGACAATTAGCTCACAAAAGTTAAATGTAGATTTAAACATAAAGTCGGGAGGCTATACTCTTTTGTGTGAAGTGTATCCATCCAAAAAGAAATCATTTCACTTTTTGGCAGGTATCGCAAAAGTTGAGAACAGTTATGTTGGAAAGGCCTCACTAAATGACAAGACAAGTTATGGAATGATTGTTTATAATCCAGACCAAATTGGCTATGTCGATTTTACTTTAACAGGTAATAGTTGGCTCCCAATTTTTGGTATTGGAATTGGCAGAAGCGTACCAAAGCATAGGGTTGGAATTGGG
>CAILAF010000317.1 GCA_903832075.1 uncultured Chitinophagaceae bacterium | reverse complement strand
GTATTAAAAGCATTGAAAAATTAAGAACTGTCATTCCGAGTGCAGCGAGGAATCTGAAAAAATTAAAGAGATGTCTTACTGCGTTCGACATGACAAAAAAAATCATCAAACTAAAATAATCATACTAAAAAATAATTAACATGAAAACTAAGATCATTAATATCGCCTTACTTACCATTTGTTTTTTAATTCCAACATTGCCTTTACTGGCACAACCCACGCCACCTGTAGCAGCACCTGTTGATGGTGGCTTATCACTTTTAATTGCAGGCGGAGTTGGATATGGAATAAAGAAAGTGAGGGAGAAACGGAAACCCCCAACCCCTAAAGGGGAGTAAAGAAAGTTTTATGTAAAAGCATCAGATATTTTTCCGGTGGCTTTTTTTATTGCAATATAACTGTGTTGCTGTTTGCTTGTATCTATTCGGTTTTAAATAATTCTAACTCGTTGAAAGAATAAAGTGATTATAATAACTACTATAATTATTACACGAATCTTTTGTTTTCCTTTGCACAATCATTGCATGCTTTGCGGTTAAAACTTAACGGCAAAGCACGCAAGCTGAAGAGTCAGGTTTAAATAAATTTCGGCCAAAGGTTTATTTCTTCTTCTTATACATTTTCTTTATTCCATATCCAACACCACCGGCAATGAGTAAAGATAGCCCACCATCAATTGGCGCACTTGGTGGAGTTGGTTGGGCGAATAATTTAATGCCTGAAAATATAAGCAACACAAGTAGCAAAGAAAAAATTTTAAAATATCTCTGATTCATTGAATTATTTTTTAGTTGAAATAATGAGAACCATTATTGTTTGATCCATTTATACGTTTTCACTTCTTTATTATCTCCATTGATCTTAATGAAATATATTCCCGATGTAAGTGTAGCAGTATTTACTTCTTTTATTTGTCCTTTTGTAAGATTAGATAAAACTCCTTTTTGAATACATCTTCCGGAAGCATCATTTAATTGCCAGTTCAGTTGATTAAAATTATTGCCTGCTTTGATGGTGAAATAGTTATCATGAGTTGGATTCTTAATCAGTATGGTATTCGCTAAACTGTTATTAATAGTTGAAAATGTTTTTGAATTAAAGACCACACTGAATCTTCCGTCTGCTTTACTTAAGCTATCATCTGTTACTGAAAAATCATAAGCAGTACTGTCTGTTATTAAAGTATTTTGATGCGTATAATTATCTATCAGCGAAATTTGGTTGCCATCAGTAATGGGCGCCAATGTAATGGCATTGATCAAATAATTCCCGTTAGATAATCCCCTTAATCCTAATTTATATTGTCTGTTTTCTTTATCGCTTGTTTGCAAGGCAGCACCATGAAAAACGGCATATCGGGTACCGTCATTCCCAATTACACTTAAATCCTGTAAGCCGGTAGTGCCTAAATCGTATGCATCATAAGCAAGATCAAAATTTTCTGTTGCAGGATACATTCCCCAGCGCATGATCACTTCATCAGAAAAATTATTTTGACTACTGCTTAAAGATAATTTGATGATATTCTCGTTGGGAGTGCTTGGTTGAAAACCAAATAATGAAACAGCAGGATTGCTGCTTGTTTTATCCGATTCGCGTATAGTTAAATTAGCAGCGGCATTTGCCTGTACAAAAAAGCCTGCACCGTTTTCAATTACATTATCGCCGCCATTTGTTGCAGAGCCTGTGGAATTGTAAGTGCTGTAAGCATAAGAATTATTGCCAATGGGTTTCATTCTGTAAACAGTTGCAGTACTTGAACCCAATCCTGTAGTATTGGCTCCGTTCCCTGTAATGGCTGTCCAGCTTATGTTTGAGGCAAATGGATTGCTCAATAAATTCCATCCGTTTTTAGATTTAGATAAGGCAATGGTTTGATCGCCTGTATTGATTGGTCCTGTTAATGATAATGTTACCGGCGAAACATCACCTAATATCAAAATACCATTAGAGGAAGATATACTTGTAGATGAGATAAAACTTTTCCATCCGGCATTCACACTTCCTCCAACACCGTAATTAGATAAATCATCTGCTGTTTCATCATACCAATAAGCTTTTGCCGGCGTGGTAACATAATTACTGAGTGAAGTATTACCACCCGAAGCGCCATTAATATTTGTTGCATGTGTAAAAGGAAAACCAATTGTTCTCCATGCATAATTAGTTCCAATATATCGTTGCATGATCGTATTGCCTGTTAAGTAGCCGCCTGAGCTGCTTCCTTGTGCAACGCTTGCTGTTGATGATGCAGTTGAAACAAGAGTTAAGTAACCATTAGTATTAAATGAACCTGCAGTTGGTGTTACGGTTCCGGTAACAAGCAAACTTCCATTTAATGTTACGCCCGAATTATTATTGATGGTTAAATTTTTTATTGTATTGGATGAAAATAAATTGGCGGGAATTGATTGAGCTGATGAACCACTTAAAATAATATTAGCACCTGAAGCAGAAAAATTTCCTGTTGAATTATTATTAATAGAACCATTGATGGTTAAGGTTACACCACTGTTAATGGTGGCAGTTGCATTGCTTTCAAGAATTAAATTTTTTATGGAAATACTAGAATTGATGATCGGTGCAGGACTTGCATTAGCCGGAATGACCAAGTTAACAGATGAACTTGGCAAAATACCTTCTTCCCAGTTTGAACTGTCGGCAATATTGGTAGTGCCTTTATTGCCCGTCCAGATAGCTGCTCTTGTAACTACTGCATTGGATGCCGAAAGTGTATTTGCAACTGTTGGAGCTGTATAAGTAACATTTACCCAGCATTCCTGACCAGGTTGAGAAGTATTGGTATTATGTACTTTGATGGTAATCCATTGATCTGCTAAAGCCGTATAATTTCCGGTAATTGGCGAAGCTGCTGTAGTATTACCTGAAATTTCGCTTAATTTATTTCCATCCAGATCCCATAAAGCAGCAGTAATATTGGTATTATCTGTTTGCGGAGAAACTTTATAAGTGATACTACTTCCTGATGCAACAAATATTTTACCGGCAACGCGCTGATTAGTAGAATTGGCCGGCAATGCACCGCCTTGACCCAATGAACTGTTATGGCTATCACCCAGATCATCGGCCATTTCCCATTCCTGTGTGGTTGAAGTTCCCAGAGATTGATTATAAGTTGCCAGATAATTATATAAATCATTTACACTTGATGGGGTGCCGCTTGGATAAGGAGCCCAAACAGAATAGCCGTGCCCATAAGCACCGGAAATAGTATGACCATTTGGAGATGTAGCAATTAAAACACGGTTACCACTACCCCCGGAAGGACCCTGTACAACAGATGAAGTTGTGCCGTGCGCCCCACTGTAATCGTATAAAACAGTTCCAACAGAAAAATTGGTCGTTACCCATACCTGTTCATCAGAAGCATTATTGCTAACGGCATTATAATAATCAGAAATGCCAATTATTGCAGTTGCATTTCTTTCTATCACCAAATGATCTCCACTGTTACCTTGTGCGTAATAAGGAGCATTTGATCCGGTTAATGCAGTTGACACACCATAATCTCCATTCTTAAAACCTAATTTTTGATGACATAACAAAATATTAGTAATGTCACCACGTATCGGCAGGTCAGTAGCACTGGTGGGTAAATGACTCCAACGTTTTCCCGTAGTACCAACATCGAATAAATCTTCAAAAAAATACATTGGACTACCGTCTATAGCCGTGATAGCTGCATAAGCAGCTGCCAGTCTTGGATCACGGGGATCGATATGAGCAGATAATTCATTGGAATTATCCCATCCACTGCTATTGCCCAAAGCCTGCGGGTAATTACCCACCGGTGTTCCATCAACCAATGGTCTAAAAGTGTCGTGGCTATTTACAAAAGGTACAGTACGATGTACTCTTGTGCCATCCACATAATCATAATAACGGGCAGATTGTTGAGTGCCGGGCAAAGATTGCATATCAAAGCTACCACCACCCGAAACTAAACCATATACACCTCCACCGGTGCCATAAGCTCTGTAACTGAAGTCGAATGTACCGATGGCCATTTCTCCGCCACTTAATTTAACACTGTTCACATAACTATCAAGATTACTTGCATTATCTACATATTCACCCACACAAAACATTTTTTCGCCACCATTGGCAAATCCTGCATTATATTTTACTGCATTAATCATATTTTGTTGAGGTGCTGTATAATAGTTTTTTGCAGCATCCAATCTAAAGCCATCAGCACCGGTTTGTTTTTTCAGCCAAAGCATCCAATTAGCTGAATTGTTGTACATGTAATTACTTGATTGAGCAGGGTTATAATAATTTCTTATGATTGTTCCGCCTTTGAAACTGGCAGTGCCTCCGGAAGGAATATTGGAGCTTTGACCGTAAGCACTTGCGTCATAATCAACTGCAGGGCCAAACCATTGCACATCATAATTATTGGTGCTGTAATGATTGTTATTTAGATTGGGAAAAAAGTTTTCATAGTTAAGTGCCCATCTTCCGCTGCGCGTATAATAATCATTTTGAGATTCATCAATCAACGGCGACTTATAACTTACATATCTGAAATTTTTATAGCCGTTGTTGGTGACCATCGAATAGTTAGGATCTGTGTCTTGACCACCCTGCAATCCAAGATTGGTACCGGCATCTCCATTATGCTGCAATACAATATCTTCAATTACCTCTATACCATTGGCGTGCATTACTGCAATCATTCTAAGCACAGCATCTTTTGTTCCAACACGTGTAGTATTGCGAACAATATTTGTAATAACTCCCTGAGAACCGCCTTTTTGAAATTTATCTCCGAGATCGTAATTATCAAAAGGTTCATATCCCACAGAACCGGGGTTTGCATTTTTTATAATTGGAGGAATCCAAATAGCATCAAAGCCAGCGGCTTTTATTCTTGGAGCCAGATCAGCCAAATAATCAGCCCAATCGTATTGATAATTTGTATTCCAATAATTCCACCAAAAAGCCTGCAACACTGTTTTTTTTACTTTCTGCTGGCTAAGAGCACTGACTGTAAAAAAAAGACAAACAGTAATGAGTAAAAATATTTTTTTCATACGCATTTGCAATAGTTTAGTAGTGTTAGGGATGTGAAAATATACAATGTGTAAAAAATACACAAAAAAATTTTTGGTTGTTATTAATAATTCAATACTTTTATGATTCCTCCCATTACACTTATATATTTTTTTAACATTAAAGCTTTTGCGTATGAAAAGAGTTATACTCATTTTGTCATTCTGTTTCTCCCTTTCGCTAAATGTGTTCTCGCAATCTACTTCAGTTAATTATGCTCAACAACAAGCTAATTATAATACAACGGTAAGTAATTCGGGGTCGAATTTTAATTCAGGTGGTAATCAAATCGGATTCTGGGCTAATGGATCTGGTAGTAATAGTAATGTTGTTTCATGGAGACCATTGACAACAGATGGTAGCACTACTTCCGGAAATAGAAGAACCTTGCAAATAGGTGATCAATTTACCATTGCAGGTAGTTTTGCAAGAGCATATGGCGAAATTGGAATTGCTTTATTATCCTCGCCTAGTTCCGAAGCAAGTTTTGCAGATCGAATTAATAATTATGCTTTACAAGTTAATTTAGATGGTCCAGATGTTACAGGTTCTGGTTACGCTAACTGGTATGTAAAAGGAGCTGGCATAGCAACTAATGCTTCTTTCGGGGGCAATCAAACAACTTATCATGATTTTATTTTTACTTTTACTTTAACCGCTCCTGATAGAATGAATGTATCAATTACAGACAATACTGCAAGCCTTGTCTATAATGTTTATGATGTTCAGTTAAACAATACTAATATAACTGATTATGCAGTTTATTTACAAGATGATTGGGATGGAGCTTCTCACCAAAATGCATATTGGGGGTTAAGTGGTGGTGCAAATACCAGTATAAATAATACAGGAGCTGTATCTATTGGAGCCAGTAATAACACATTTGCAATAAGCGGTGTAATAGCTGATGCTTTATATGCAAATCAAAATTCAGGGTCTACTTATTCTAATACTTTAACTAAAGTTGGTTCAGGTACTGTAACCTTGACCGGGACCAATACATATACAGGGTTGACAACTGTTAGTGCTGGTACACTTAAATTAAATCATTCTGGCGGTGGCACTTTACCTTCTACAAATAATATCATGAACAATGGCGGTACTTCACAAATAAGCAGTAATCAAACTTTAACTAATATTACAAACGTAGGTGGTGGTATTTTATTAATTGATAACGGAGTTACTTTAATTACTAATGGTCGTTTGTATAATACAAGTGGAACTGTTACCAATAATGGTTCTTTAGTTATTGCACCAAATGTTTATATTCTTGGGGATTATAGTACTATTACAGGTACAACTACTTTGCAACAAAGCATAGTAGCGCAAAGAGGATGGCGCATTTTTGCCAATCCATTTAGCACAGCACAAACATTAAGTACCGTTGCAAGCACCAATGGTATTACCATACATACTACTGCAAGCAGCAATGCCGCTAATATTGGTGATGACAGAATATTTGATAATACAACTTCCAATGCATGGGCAGATGGTGGAGCAAGTATAGCATCCAATAAGGCTTATGGGTTATTTATACGAGGATTAGCAAGCGAAGTAACGGGCTTAGTTTATACTGGCGGTCCATCTCCATTTACATATAGTGTAAGTGGAACATTAAATGGCAATACTGTTTCTTATAATTCGCTCAACACATCTAATTTTTTTGTAGTGGGTAACCCATATGCTGCACCTGTAAACAGCCAAGCTTTAACTGGCGGAGTAAGTGGTTTAAATTATTTTACTTACCAAATTGCTGTTACCGGTACACCGCGAGTAACTTCTGGATCTTGGGTAGCTTCAGGTACAACTTCTGATGCAACACATACGATTCCTGTGTTAGGAGCAATTGCATTTCAGCCAACAGTGACCTCTTATTCAATTTCAAATACTGATATTAATGGTTTTGGTACATTACAAACAGGTTTGTTTGGTGCGGTACCTCCGAGTTCTCAAATAGAATTATTGGTTGAACAAAACGGGTATTATGCAGATAAACTGTTTGTAAGATTAGACCCCAATGCAACAATATCAGGAAAAGACAGAGCTGATTTGCTTAAACTTTATAACGATAATGTAAATGTGTATACAATAGGCACAACAGATAATACAAGAATGGCCATTGATGCAAGAAATACTTTAAGTAGCATACCACTTGGGATAAGTGGTTTGGCCGGGACTTACAATTTTAAATTAAATAGCAATAATTTACCAGAAGGCACTACAGTAATTTTAAACGATAAATTATTAAATACTCAAACTGAACTAAAGGTTGGAGATGTTTATAGTTTTAGTATTACATCAGATGCTTCAACCTATGGTGAACAGAGATTTGAATTGTTATTTAGTGCGAAGAATACAGTTACACCTACTGCAGATGCAACAAACGGGTTGAAAGCAAATGTTTTAGGCAATATTGCCTATGGCAATATAGTAGCAGTCGAGATTACAGGAGCAACTGCACCGGTTATAATATCTATAAGGGATATTAATGGAAAAGCAATTGGATTAGTAAATGCAACCAATGGTATTCAGTATGTAAACATTGGTAACAGCGCAAAAGGCATGTTGTTATTGCAGATTAGTGATGGTAAGAGTTCAACCATTAAAAAGGTAATGAAACTCTAAAATCTAACTGACAAAAAAATTAATTAATCCCAAAAAGTAACAACATGAAAAATATAATTACCCAAATCAACTTAGAACAACTTATCAAAGTATTATACTTGCTTATTGTATTCGTTTCTATCACAGGAATATTACATGCACAACCATCAGACCCCGGTGGTGACGTAGATGCACCGATAGATGGTGGATTATCACTCTTAATTGCAGGAGGTGTCGGATATGGAATAAAGAAAGTAAGAGAGAGGAGGGAGAGCCGGAAGTCGGGAGTCGGAAGTCAAGAGTAAAGAAAGTATAAGTATTAAGTTATCAACCAAAGCCATCAGATATTTTCCGGTGGCTTTTTTATTTGATAATAGGGCACTAAAAAATATTTATCGTAAAAATACGATAAGTGAAAAATTTCCTTTTACTTTGCTTATCGTATAAATACGATTAATAAAAATGGCAGAGCATAAAAAAGAAGAATTCAGCAAAAAGGAACAAGACCTTGCAGCATTTGCAAAGGCAATGGCGCATCCCGCACGTATTGCCATCTTAAAAGTATTGGCACAACGCAATGAATGTATTTGCGGAGAAATAGTTGAAATATTGCCATTGGCACAATCCACCGTATCACAACATTTAAAAGAATTGAAAGACGCCGGTTTAATTAACGGTACTGTTGATGGTCCGAGAAGTTGTTATTGCATCAACTGGAAAGTGTTTGAAAAATTCAATGCAGAATTCGGATTATTATTTTCTAAACTAAAACAACAGAATAATAAATCATGTTGCTAAACCCCCAACCCCTGAAG
>CAILAF010000316.1 GCA_903832075.1 uncultured Chitinophagaceae bacterium | reverse complement strand
GATTGGAATAAAGATTTAACCATGGAAGAAGCGTTTAAAGTTTCTTGTGTTCCATATTATCAGGAAGTGGCAAGACGAATTGGAAAAGACACGATGCAATTTTGGTTGGATAGTTTAAAATACGGGAATCATAAAATTGGAAACAGAGTAGATAGTTTTTGGTTGGACAATTCTCTGAAAATCACGCCCGACGAGCAATTGGGCTTGGTAAAGAAATTATATTTCAGTCAATTACCCTTCACTAAAACAACAACTGATATTGTTAAGAAAGTAATGATTCATGAAAATAATTCAAATTATATTTTGGCATATAAAACCGGTTGGGGTTTTCGCGAAAACGGAAATTCTATTGGTTGGATTGTTGGCTGGATTGAAGAAAACAAACATCCTTACTTTTTTGTATTGAATATTGAAGGAAAACATGATGATGATATTATCAATATCAGAAAAAATATTTTGATGCACATTTTAGAAGATCAGGGATTTTTGCATGGGAAGAGATAAAATTTATTTTTAGTTTTTCATTATCAGTTTCAGATAGTAGTTTGCACGCAATGTTTCAATTTCAAAATATAGAATTTCTTATTGGCTTATTTATTTTGATACCATTGGTATTACTTTTTGTGTATGTAATTAAATGGAAACAAAAAGTAAAACAACAATTGGGCGATACAAGATTGGTTGATAAATTGATAAATGATTATTCTCCTCAAAAATATCAACTGAAAATCAGCATTGCGCTTATTGCATTAACATTAAGTATCATTGCTGCAGCCAATCTTCGCAAACCTATACCGGGCAAAGGCTCTGTAGCTAATGGAATTGATGTGATGATTGCTTTGGATGTTAGTAAAAGTATGTTAAGTCAGGATGAAAAACCTTCGCGTTTGGGGAAAGCAAAACTACTCATCAATCAGCTCACAGATAAATTAGAAAATAATCGTGTTGGATTAATTGTATTTGCAGGGCAAGCAAATTTGCAAATGCCATTAACCGCAGATGCAGTTGCAACAAAGATGTTTGTAAATGATGCATCGCCTGAATTGGTATCGGTGCAGGGAACAAATATCAGTGATGCTATGCGTTTGTGCGATGTATCACTTGATACGAAAGAAAAAAAATATAAAGCTGTTATATTAATAACGGATGGAGAAGATCAGGATGAAAATGCATTAACAACAGTTAAAGATTTAGCAGATCATGGAACTATTATTCATACTATTGGCGTTGGTTCTGCTGAGGGTTCAACAATTATGGAACCCGGAACGAATGAGTATAAAAAAGATGCAAACGGACAAACAGTTATTTCAAGATTGAATGAAAAATTATTACAAGAACTTGCAAAAGCGGGGAATGGTACTTATCATCCATTAAGAAATACAACAGTGATTGCTGATGAATTAATAGCTGAATTAAATGGTATGGAAAAGAAAAGTATCAGTAATGCCGGTGGATTTATTGAATACCAATCTTACTATGTTTATTTTTTGATGATTGCAGTTTTATTATTGATCGCTGAGTTTTTTATCACCGAAAAAAAATTACAGACAACTT
>CAILAF010000315.1 GCA_903832075.1 uncultured Chitinophagaceae bacterium | reverse complement strand
TTATCTGCAACACCTTTTGCAACTTTTACCAATGTATCAATACCAACAACATCAGCTGTCCTGAATGTAGCTGATTTAGGACGACCGATAATGGGTCCTGTTAATGCATCAATTTCATCAATTGATAAATTTTGTTGTTGCATGATGTGAAAGATGCTCATGATACTAAATACACCAATTCTGTTAGCAATGAAGGCAGGTGTGTCTTTACATAATACAGTTGTCTTTCCTAAATACAGATCGCCATAATGCATTAAAAAATCAACGATAGTTGGATCGGTATCTGGCGTAGGAATAATTTCTAATAATCTTAAATAGCGTGGTGGGTTGAAAAAGTGAGAACCACAAAAATGTTTCTTAAAATCATTGCTTCTTCCTTCAGCCATCATGTGAATAGGGATGCCTGAAGTATTTGATGTAACTAAAGTTCCTGGTTTTCTATGTTTTTCAACTTCAGTAAAGATCAGTTGTTTAATATCTAATCTTTCAACAACCACTTCAATGATCCAATCAACATTTGCAATCTCTTTCATGTTATCAGTGAAATTGCCTGTTGTAATCTTTTTGATAACATCTTTTGTAAAAATTGGAGAGGGATTACTTTTAATAGCTGCAGTCAACGCATCATTTACTAGTTTATTTCTTTCGGCAGGTTTGGTACTTTCTTCAGCACCTTTTGCAACCATGTCTAATAATAATACTTGTACGCCAATGCCTGCAAAATGGCAAGCGATACGGCTACCCATTACACCACTACCAAGAACTGCGACTTTTTTGATGGAACGTTTCATATGGAATTTTTTGAGCGAGTCAAAGCTAAATAAAAAATAGTTAGCTATGCAACTATTTTAAAAAAATGATAAAAATTTAAAATGGAGGCTAATTTATTTTATCAACATCGTTTATAAAATAATCTTTCTGTTACTTTTAAAAAAACATACATTCATATTTTACAACGAAATCTGTTTGTCACATGGGAGATATGCAAATCAAAATGCAACTGAAACAATACGATGCAGTAATAGTTGGTTCGGGTGCCGGCGGCGGAATGGCTGCTTATGTTTTAGCTAATGCGGGATTAAAAGTTTGTTTATTGGAAGCCGGTGCTGATTATGATCCTGCAATAAATTCTTCGCAATTAAAAAATCCATGGGAATCTCCCAGAAGAGGCGCCAGCACTAAGTTTCGTCCCTTTGGTGATTTTGACGGATGTTATTGGGGATGGGATATTGATGGAGAACCTTACACACATTCAAATGATACAAAGTGGGAATGGTGGCGTGCAAGAATGGTTGGCGGAAGAACAAATCATTGGGGAAGAATTTCTTTGCGTTTTGGTCCGAAAGATTTTAAAAGAAGAAGTATTGATGGGTTAGGTGATGATTGGCCAATTGGTTATGAAGATATCAAACCATATTATGATAAGATTGATCAATTGATTGGAGTATTCGGTTCTAATGAAGGATTGCCAAATGATCCCGATGGAATTTTTTTACCTCCACCAAAACCTCGTTTACATGAATTGTTTGTAAAGAAAGCAGCAGGTGTTACCGGTGTTCCTGTTATTCCATCACGATTATCTATTCTTACAAAACCTGTTAATAAAGAACGTGGTGCTTGTTTTTATTGCGGACAATGTAATAGAAGTTGTAAAGTGTATGGCGATTTTTCTTCTTCATCAGTTTTAATAAAACCCGCTGTGGCAACTGGCAATGTTGATTTAGTTACTCATGCAATGGCACGTGAGGTGATAACTAATGAAGATGGATTGGCAACTGGCGTTTCTTATGTGAATACGATTGATATGCAAGAATATCAAGTGAATGGTCGTGTGGTTATTCTTGCTGCAAGTGCATGTGAAAGTGCAAGATTATTATTGAATTCAAAATCGCAACGTTATCCAAATGGAGTTGCAAACTCTGGTAATGTTGTTGGAAAATATTTACATGATTCAACTGGTGCAGCGTTAGGCGGTGTATTGCCAGAATTGTTTGATAGAAAAAGATATAATGAAGATGGTGTTGGTGGTATGCATGTTTATTCTCCATGGTGGTTGGATAATAAAAAATTAGATTTTCCTCGCGGTTATCATATTGAATATTGGGGTGGGATGAGTCAGCCTGCCTATGGATTTGGTTTTGGTATGGAAGGAATGAATGGCAAATATGCAGTGCATGGAAAAACAAAAGAAGCAGGTGGTTATGGTGCTTCATTAAAAGAGGATGTTCGTTTCTTTTATGGTGCAGGTGTAGGAATGGCTGGGCGTGGCGAAGGAATTGCACGTGCAGATAGTTATTGCGAAATAGATCCTAACGTGGTTGATAAATATGGTATTCCTGTTTTACGTTTTAATACAAAGTGGAGTGATTATGAAATTAAACAGGCAAAGCACATGAAAGAAACTTTTAAAGAGATCATGCATAACATGGGCGCAATCATAACTTGGGGCGGCGATGATAATGAAAAAAATAATTGGGGTTTGGCAAATCCGGGTAATATTATTCATGAAGCAGGAACTGTAAGAATGGGTAATGATCCTAAAACATCGGCATTAAATAAATGGAGTCAGGCACATGATTGTAAAAATGTTTTTTGTGTTGATGGCGGTCAGTTTGTTTCGCAGGCAGATAAAAATATTACATGGACTATTCTTGCATTATCAATGCGTGCAAGTGAACATATTGTTGATGAAATGAAAAAACAAAATTTATAAAATATTTTTCTATGGACAGAAGAAAATCCATTAAAGCATTATTGATTGGTACAGCTGCAACAGGTGTTTTTGTTGAGGCTTGTAAAAATGCTGATAAAAAAATAAACGATCAAACAACTGTTAGTCCGTTTTTAGGTGAGGATAGGATGCAGGAAGAAAAAGATCATTATAAAAAAGTTGTAGCAAATAATTTTTTTACTGAACATGAAATGGCAACTATTGCTGTGTTAGCTGATATCATTATTCCGAAAGATGAAATAAGCGGAAGTGCAACAGAGGCAAAGGTTCCGGACTTTATTGAATTTATTGTGAAAGATATGCCTAATCATCAAACACCATTGCGTGGTGGTTTGCGTTGGTTAGATATGCAATGTTTAAAAAGTTATAATAATTCTTTTCGTGATTGTGCACCACAACAAAGAATGGAAATAGTAAATGAAATTGCATATCCAAAAAAAGCAAAACCTGAAATGCAACAAGGTGTTGCCTTCTTTAATAAAATGCGTGATTTGGTTGTAACAGGTTTTTATACTTCTGAAATAGGAGTGAAGGATTTAGGTTATTTAGGAAATGTTCCCAATCAATGGAATGGTGTTCCTGATGATGTTTTGAAACAATATGGATTAAGTTACAGTGAAAAAGAGTTGAAAGAATGTATTAGTTATGATAAAGCATAAATAAAAAATCCCCGAAACTTTTTCGGGGATTTTTTATTTAAAAATATTTTTTAACTCACGCTACTTCCTTCATCAATCTTTTCATCAGGATTTACAAAATGTAATTTGCCGCTTTTATCTTCTGCCATTAATATCATTCCATTGCTTTCAATGCCACGCATTTTACGCGGTGCAAGATTTACAACAACAGTAACTTGTTTGCCAACAAT
>CAILAF010000314.1 GCA_903832075.1 uncultured Chitinophagaceae bacterium | reverse complement strand
ACAACTGGTTACTTCAGCCATTCAATCTGCCGAACACAGAACAAGTGGTGAAATAAGAGTGTATGTTGAAAGCAAATGCAGTTATATGAATGCATTGGATCGTGCACTTGAAATTTTTAAGAAATTAAAAATGGAAAATACGGCTCAGCGAAATGCAGTACTGGTGTATGTTGCAGTGAAAGACCGTCAGTTGGCTATTTATGGCGATAAAGGTATTCATGAAAAAGTGGGTGATGCTTTTTGGAATGATGCAGTAAAAAAAATGTTATCACATTTCAATGCAAAAAATTATGCACATGGAATTGCAACTGTTGTGCAAGAAGTTGGTGAAGCATTGAAAGAACATTTTCCTTACGACGCTGCAACCGATATTAATGAATTGCCTGATGATATTGTTTTTGGCAGATAAATAAATTCTCTGTCATTCCGAACGAAGTGAGGAATCTCAATAACATTTAGATGTTTCTTCCGCTTCAGGCGGAATCAACATGACAAGACATAAAAGATTAATGAAAAAATTTCTTACCATATTATTTATACTTTTTTCTGTTCAGCTATTTGCACAAAAAAGTATTCCTAAACCCAATCCGCCGAGATTGGTTGTTGATAATGCAAAAGTGTTGGCTGATTATGATGCTGATCAATTAGAAAGAAAATTAGTAGCATTAGATGATAGTACTTCTAATCAAATTGCTATTGTTACAGTGGCAACTTTGAATGATGAACCTATTGAAGATGTTGCCAATAAAACTTTTCGTGATTGGGGAATTGGTAATAAGAAAACCAATAATGGTGTTTTAATTTTAGTGGCTGTTAATGATAGAAAAATATGGATAGAAGTTGGTTACGGATTAGAAGGTGCCATACCCGATATTACTACCAGCGATATTATTGAACATGATATTAAACCGGCATTCAAACAAAGTAATTATTATGCAGGATTAAATGCTGCTGTAAATGATTTAAGTAAAGCAGCAGCAGGTGAATATAAAATAAAAAGAAACAGAACTAACGCACCAAATTTTAATGTAGGAAGTTTAGTGAAATTTATTTTTATTTTGATTATAGTTCTAGTTGCTCTTTTTAGCAGTGGCAGAGGTGGTGGAGGGGGCGGTGGATTATTTACCGGTATGTTGTTAGGAAGTATGTTAGGTGGTGGCGGTAGAGGCGGTGATTGGGGCGGCGGTGGAGATAGTGGAGGAGGAGGCTTTGGTGGTTTTGGCGGCGGTAGCAGCGGTGGCGGTGGTGCCGGCGGAAGTTGGTAAAGAAATTTTATTTTTATAAATAATAAAAAAGACCATCATGTTTTATGATGGTCTTTTTGTTAGTGATATAAGCTGAAACTAATTCTTTGTTTGTTCTTCAATATATTTTAACTGTTCATCAATATCAGCAGCATTCGGTGCTTTCGATTTTCTTGCTTCTTTTTTCTTTGCCATTTCTTTAATGGCTGCATTCAATTGCGGAGCAACACCATATTTTGCTACAACATTTCTAAAAGCAACAACTTCATTCAATCCCTTTTTAAAGTTTGCAGTATTATTTACTTTACTCAAATAATTAATAAATGGAAATGTTAATTCAAACTTTGTTTGTAAAGATCTGCCATCATTATTAGAAATGCTTGCATACTTATTATACATCTCATCAAAATCTTTATCATCCTTAGTCAATACTTCTATTGCATCTAAAGAATTTTTTAATGCACCGCGAGCATCTTTCTTTAATTCAGGTAATAAAGCAATTGCTTTGTCTTCATCTAAAATTCTAATTGCTTCTAATGCAGATGCTGTAACGGTATAAGAAGAATCTTTTATTGCATTGGTATACAGCGATAAATATTTTGCATCTTTTGTTTTGGCTAAAACATTAATGGCAAAACTGCGGCAATATTTATAAGCGTCTGTAGTAGCAATTTTTTCAATCTTGCTTAATGTAGCTGCATCTAATGTTGTGTCTTGCAAAGCCAACAAGCTGCGATTGCGTAATTTATAATAAGCATCATTCAATCCGTCTTTTAACAGATCAAAAGCAGCTTGTTCATTTTTATGTTTGGTGCAATAATCAATGGCCTCTCTTCTGTCAATAAAATTCTTTGCATACTTATATTGATGAATAAATTCGGCAGTTGTTTTATTATCTTTTTTATCCCATAATAAATATTTATCTGCATCAACATTTACCAGATCAGGTTTTGATGTTACAGCAAAAGTGAAAGTGTCGGATTTGTTTTCCATCCAAACAGTATTTCTTTTTTTCTCGAAACCATGATAGATATCAATATCAATGGGTAGTTTAAAAATTTTATCACCGGCTTGTGTTTGTTTAATAAAAACAGAAACCAATTGCTTTTCTACATCATAATTATAATTGATTTCAACAACAGGATGCCCGCTTCCAAAATACCATTGATTGAAGAACCAGTTTAAATCTTTTCCTGTTATAGTTTCAAATGCCAAACGTAATTTAACGGCACTTCCATTCCCTAATTTATTGGTAGTTAAATAATAATTCAACGATTTAAAGAAAGCGCTATCCCCAACATAATGACGCAGCATATTCAATGTGCGTCCACCTTTCGGATAACTTACATTATCAAATACATCTTCTTTATCGGCATAATAAAAACGTACCAGATCTTTTTTTGCATCAGCAGGATTGCCTAAATAAGTAAGCAGCTTAGAATTATTTTCATCTAATGCTGCATCCATTCCATATTTATATTCTTTCCATAAATATTCGCTGTAATCAGCGAAAGATTCATTCACAGTAATATTACTCCAGCTTTCACAAGTAACATAATCACCAAACCATTGATGAAATAATTCATGGGCAATAACATCTTCCCAATTATTGCCATCGGTTAATTCACGTGCATTTTGTTGCGCGTTCTCTGCATGTAATGTGGTGGTGGTATTTTCCATGGCTCCGCTTACATAATCTCTTCCAACGATCTGACTGTATTTTGCCCAAGGATAATCAACACCTGTAACTTTTTCTGAATAAAATTTTATCATTTCAGGCGTTAAACCAAAAATTTTGCGGGCAACTTTTTCATAATCTTTTTCAACATAATAATTTACTTCTTTGTCTTTATAATGATCTTTCACAATGGCATATTCACCAATACCCATAAACATTAAATAAGGTGCATGAGGCAAATCCATTTTCCAATAATCTGTTCTGGTACCATCTGTATTTTTTGTTTGAGAGATGAGTTTGCCATTACTTAAACTCACATATTTTGAAGGAACAGTTAAATAAAAATCTGTTGTTGTTTTTTGATTGGGCTTATCGATGGTTGGTATCCAAACACTATTGGCTTCTGTTTCGCCTTGTGTCCAAATTTGGGTGGGTTTATTTTTATCTTCTCCTTTCGGGTTAATAAAATACAATCCTTTTGCATCGGTGATGGCAGCACTTCCCTGTGCAGTATATTCATTTGGCTTGGCTGTATAATCAATATAAACAGTGTAGCTTTCGCCGCCTTTATATTTTTTATCTAATTGAATGTTCAAAAAAGTGCTGTCGTATTGATATTTCAACGGAATATTTTTTCCGGCTTTTACCATTTCCACTTTATTGATGTTCATTCCTTTTGCATCGAGCGATAAATTATCTGTTGTAGAGAAATGAGGTTTTAAAGTGAGCCACACTTTTCCATACATATACGATTTATCGTAATCAAATTTTGCCTGCAATTTTGTATTCACAAGGTCATTAACCTTGGTGGCAAAAGCACGGTACTGTTTTTTCCATGCTTCTTCTTTTGTTGCAGTTGTTTGTTGTGCATACGAATACATACAAACAAACAAACCGAGCATTGACAATATTTTTCTCATTAAATATGTTTTTTATGAAAGATAAAGATAATAGGTGTTTGAAGTAAATGGGAGCTAATTTTTTAAAATCCCACTTATCCATGATAAGTGGAGAATAAACAGCATGAACGACCGTTATTTATTTTAGATTTGTATAAACTATTTAAAGCAGATGAGCATAGCCAAAAACCTTCGTGCCTTTTTATTATTCTCTTTTTTAATAACGAGAATGATTACAGCAGTAGCGCAGGAAAAACATTTTGTTTATATACAAAGCGAAAACAAGCAAGCCTTCTATGTGAAACTGAATGATAAAACTTATAATTCCACAACAAGCGGTTATTTAATATTATCTCAATTAATATCAGGTAAATATTATTTGATTACAGGTTTCAGCAGTCATGATATTCCTGAACAAAATTTTGTACTAGATATTACCAAAGATGCAGGCTTTGCATTAAAACAATTTGGTGATAAAGGTTGGGGGTTATTTGATATCATCAACTTTACAACTGTTATGGCAGATCATGGAGATAGCGTGAAAACAAAAATTGCAGTAAGTTCCGTTGTTGAAAAACCTGTTGAAATTAAAAAGTCAGAAGAACCTAAAAGCGATCTTAATACTTCTATCAATATTGCAGAGAATGTGGCAGAAAAAAAAATAATTGCAACACCCGATTTAAATACTGAAGTTAAAAAATCTGTGATCACTAAATCATTCGAAAACCAAAGCAGCAAAGGTGTTGATCAGGTATATGTGGATATATCAAGTGGCAAGCCTGATACGATTGCCATATTTATTCCAAAAGAAGAAATGAATGGCAATGCCAAAAAAGCAATTACTGAAGTTCCAAAAAAGAAATGTAGTGCAATTGCAGGTAAAGAAGATTTTTATCAAACAAGAGCTGATATGGCTGCATCAACGAATGATGACGCGATGATTCAGGTAGCCAAGCGTTCTTTTAAAATAAAATGTTTTTCGGTAGAGCAGATAAAAAATTTAGGGGTATTATTTTT
>CAILAF010000313.1 GCA_903832075.1 uncultured Chitinophagaceae bacterium | reverse complement strand
TATTTTATTGGATTGGTTTAATAATGCATTAATATATTTTTTCACAAAAAAATCAGCACCATCGGAATGATGTTCATTATTCTCAATCAACGGAACCCACATAGGGCAAGCTTGTTGAAATACATTTACTTTAGGAAAAAACTTTTCCAACTCAATTAAGTAAGAATTGGATTGCACCGTTCCGCTTGTTCCTAAAATACCAATATGTTTTGTTTGAGAATAATTACCGATCACTTCGGTTGTTGGACGAATAACACCCAACACTTTTTTTGATGAATCAATTTTCTTTAAATCATTTTGTTGAATAGTGCGCAAAGCCTTTGCTGATGCGGTATTACAAGCTAATATTACCAACGAACAACCTTGATTAAAAAACCATTTAACGCATTGCAAAGTATATTGATACACTGTTTCATAACTTCTGTTACCATAAGGTGCTCTTGCATTATCGCCTAAATACATGTAATTATATTGCGGTAATTGATTCGCTATTTCTTTTAAAATAGTTAGTCCGCCATAGCCACTATCAAATATTCCTATTGCGCTTTTTGCTTGCATGTATCAAAAATAAGAAGCATCACATGATTCATGTGATGCTCTTCAAAAATATTTATTTCAATTGAATTAATGTTTAACAGGAGCCGGTTTTGCAGGTGTATTACTTGCTGGTTTTGCAGGACCAGAATTACCACTTGATAAACCTTGTGCTTTTAATGCATCTTCAATTTCTTGAGGTAATTTCAATCCCAATTTTTTTGCCACCTTAATAGTCAGATTGTCTGCTAAAGATGGTTGGAAATATGGATGAACTGCATCTTGTTTTAACACCCATGTATATTTTTGCTCAGCTACTATTTCTTGAAACGCATTGAATACTTTTTCCAAAGTTGGTCTTAAAAACTCTTGTTGTTTTTGTTGATATATTTGCTGCTGAGTTTGCTGCCAGTTAACTAAGATACCTCTCAATTTTAATACTTCATCAGTTCTAACTTTCTTAATTGAAGGAGATAAAGTTCCTTTTGCGCTATCCACTTTTAACAAACTATCCTTGTATTGATAATCAGCTAAAGTAACTTCATATTGAGGTTGTAAAGAGTCTTTAACAAATCTGTTCATCAAGCTATCCACTTTCGCAGAAAGTCCAGGATATAAACTTAAAACATCGTTTTCGTCAAAAACGCCAATTTTAACTTGCGCTTGTGTGTTGGTTGAAAATATAAGGCTTGCTGCAAAAGCCACACACACTACTAAAATTTTCTTCATTGTTGTGATTTTATGGTTTGATTGTTTTTCTTAAATTTTTATACCGAGTTCTTTTAATACTTCATCACTTTTATCCAATTTAGGGTCGGCAAATATAATGGTAATTCCTTCACTTTTATCCAATACAAAATCATAACTATGTGCAACGGCTATTTTTTGTATGGCATTATACACTTTATCCTGTATGGGTTTCACCAATTTTTGTCGTTCCTTAAATACATCACCTTCATAACCGAATCTCCTTTTTTGAAGATCTCTTACTTCTTTCTCTTTATTAAATAATTCTAATTCTCTTTTCTTTTTTAATTCCTCACTCAACATAAACTGTTCTGCATCATAATTTTTGTATAGTTGATCCAATACAGCTTGTTTATCATCAATTTCTTTTTGCCATTGCTCACTTAATTGCTGCATTTTTTTATCTGCATCTTTATATTCAGGTAATTTATCTAAAATATATTTTGTGTCAATTATAGCATAATGTTGAGCTTTAATATTTAAAGTTGAAAGCAAAATGCTAAATACAATAAAAACTATTCTCTTCATACAGTTTGTTTGAAAGATGATAATTATTCAGGCTCAAAACCTAACATAAAGGTAAAGCGTGCCATGTCTTTCAAAGCCGCTCCCGGAAAATATCTATCTAACCCTATACCGTAATCAAATCCTAACAAACCAAACATTGGTAAAAAGAAACGCATACCAACTCCCACAGAACGACGTAATCTAAACGGATTATAATCTTTAATATCATACCAACCATTGGCAGCTTCAAAAAAGCTTAATGCATAAATAGTACTGCTTGGATTAAGACTTAAAGGATAACGCATTTCCAATACATATTTATTGAACATCGTAAAATATTGTGATGCACCTGTTTGATCTGGATTTACTTTTGGATCGGAAGTTTGATAAACAGGATATCCTCTTTGAGAAATAATATCATAACCAATTAAAGCATATTGATTATTCAATCCGGCATCGCCTACTTGAAAACGTTCGAATGGAGATATTTGCAATTGAGAGTTATATCTTCCCAAGAAACCAAATTTTGCTGCTGCTTTCAATACCAATTGTTTTCTTTCTTCTCCGGTTGGTTTTGTTATTCCAACATACCATTCAGCATTAAAACGCCATTTATGATATTCAACCCATTTATAAGGATTAGACTGATCTACTATAGATTTATCAATCAACGAATATGGTGGGGTGAATTGCAAACTTGCTGCAAACGTTGAACCGCTTCTTGGAAATGTAGGAGCATCAATAGTTGAACGTTGTATACCAATTTTAAAACTAAAGTTATGAGAGTATCCATTATTAAATCCAGGCAATGTTACTGGACTGATGTAATAATTTACTAAATGGTATTGAGTAAAATTAATGCCACCGGAAATTGAAAAATAATCATCAGGCCATTTAATCTGTTTAGATAAACTAACACCACCACCGGTTGTCATTAAATACGAATTATTTGCTGCGCTACTTGTATATGTTCCTGTTGCAGGATTATATGCATTTGCATATTTGGTGTTATAAAGTGATATTGAAAATGAGTTTCTATGTTTTCCACCTAACCAAGGTTCAGTAAATGAAAAATTATAAGAACGAAAGGCATGACCGTTACTTTGAACACGCAAACTAACTTTTTGTCCATCACCTGTTGGTAAAGGATCCCAAGCAGATTTATGAAATATATTTTTTGTAGAAAAATTATTGAAAGTAATACCCAATGTTCCGGTTAAACCAATAACGCCGCCATAACCGGCACTTAATTCCAATTGATCGCTTGATTTTTCTTCAACTTTATAATTAATGTCAACCGTTCCATCATCAGGATTAGGAATTGGTTGCGGGTCAATTTTTTCAGGATTAAAATAATTCAATTGTGATAATTCGCGAATAGAACGAATCAATAATTGTCGACTGAATTTATCTCCAGGGATAGTTCTTATTTCCCGACGAATTACATATTCCTTTGTTTTTTCGTTACCGAAAATTCTAACATTTTTAATTGTTGCTTGCGGGCCTTCAACAATTCTAATCTCATAATCAATCGTATCATTGTATACTGCAGTTTCTACAGGATCAGTTCTAAAGAATAAATATCCATCATCCATATACAATCCACTGATATCGCCACCTTCAGGAGATCCCTTTCCTAATTTTTTATTTAATAATTCAAGATTATAAATATCACCTTTATTAATTCCAAGAATGGCAGTCAAAATAGAATCAGAATATTTTGTATTACCACGCCAAGTAATATTACCAAAATAATATTGATGTCCTTCTTTAAATCTAATATCAATATTCAATGCTTTTCTACCGTTTAACATGATAGGATAAACTGCATTTGTATCAATAATCGCATCTCTGTACCCTAATGAATTATAATAGCTAATTAATTTATCTCTATCTTCTTCATATTTTTTTTCATTATATTTAGAAGAAGTAAATAATTTAATTCGAGCATAAGGATCTAATATTTTTTTTGTTTTACTTGGATATAAGTAACCTTTCTCTTTAAGGTATTGTTCAAAAGTATATCTTTTAGGTTCAATGAATCCGCCTTTATCAACTGTTGGATATAAAGTTAATCTCGATTGTTCTTTGGTTCCTTTCATCTGACTTTTTAACTTACCATCCTCAACTGTATTCCCTTCAAAGTTGATATTATTAATATGAACTTTGGTTCCTTTATTTATTGTATAAGTTAATGTTACATAATTTGAACTACCAGTATCTTTTTTTGAATCAATGGCAACATCTACACTTTGAAATCCTTTATCGAAATAAAATTTCTTAATAACATCAACAGATGTTCTGCGCATATTTTCTGTAACCACATGTCCTTTTACTAATCCGGTTCTACCAATAAAATCTTCTAACTCACTTTTACTCACTCCCTTTAAATAATAATTTTGTAATCGTGGTCTTTCTTGTACTTCTAATTCCAAATAAATATTCTTTCCTTCCAGTTTGGTAATATAAATTTTTGCATCACTAAAATAATTCTGCCCCATTAATTTAATAATGGCTTTAGAAAAATTATCTCCGCCTGGAATTCTAATCTCATCTCCAACACCTAAACCTGAGATAGAGAGTAATAAGTTTTCATCAAAAGCTTTATTACCAATAACTTTTATCCCAGCCACCTTATATGTTTTAGGGGCTTTTTGATTGAAGATATTAATGAGGTCAGCTTCAATTGAAGTAATGGTAGTATCTGATTTTTCTTGCGAATACGCATACGAACCAATAAAGCTTGAAACTATTGCCAGCACTAAAATTTTGTACAACTTCTTCTGCATCCGGTTTGTATTTGTAAAAATTGAGGCCGAAAGTATGATATTAAGTCCTTTCAGCAGTTAATTTAGATTTTAAAAGCGGCAAATTAACAGGAATATTTAAAAGTGTTTGTTAAATAAAGCAAAGTAGGCCATAGTTTCTCGGTTAAACGGTCTGAGTTTCCATTTTTATTTGCTGACTAGTTTTGCCAAATCTTCTTTCTCTACCTTGAAAGTCAATAATAGCTTCATATAAATTTTGCTTTCGGAAATCAGGCCAGCGTGTATTTGTGAAATATAGTTCGGCATAGGCTAATTGATATAACAAAAAATTACTAATTCTATATTCTCCGCTGGTACGAATCATCAATTCCGGATCTGGGAGATTACAAGTTGTTAAATATTGCCGGAGCAAATTTTGATCAATATTTTCAGGATTTATTATTCCGGCTTTAACATCAATAGCAATATTTTTAACAGCATTCAACAATTCCCATCTGCTACCGTAACTCAATGCCATCACTAAGTTCAAACCTGTATTATGACTTGTCATTTGCAATGCTTCCTGCAATTCAGAAACTGCAACAGCTGGTAACATTTTCATATCACCAATTACATGCAGTTTAATATTATTTTTATTCAATACAGGAACTTCTTTGCGAATAGTCTCAACCAATAAACTCATCAAACCATCAACTTCTTGTTGCGGCCTGTCCCAATTTTCTGTACTAAAAGCATAAAGTGTGAGATAACTAAGTCCTAATTCAGCACATCCTTCCACAATATTTCTTACACTTTCAACAGCATGATAATGACCGTAAAGCCTGTCCTGTCCTTGTTCCTCAGCCCAGCGTCCATTGCCATCCATAATAATAGCAATATGTTTAGGCAAACGCTTTTTATCTATTTGTTCAATCAGTGTAGGCATTTCGATTTACAACATTTACTGCAAAAATAGTAAAATGCTTTTTGATAATTCTTCTTTAAAATAATTATATAAAATTTCTAATGTGTGGGGCAACGATATGATTGCAAATTAAAAGAAATACCTAACTGCATTGTGACGAATGAATCTTTTTGCCCATTACCACGCTGCCTTCCTTTAGCTGCACCGATAGGAGTAGATATACCATTTGAACTGGCCAAGTTCGACATTTCTAAACTTCTATCTTGTAACAAATACCCTACAGTAGGAGTTCCATTGGGAGCAAGTGGAAATGCATCGGGTGCATACGTTGTGCTGACATCATCCAAATAAGGAGTTGAAGTAAATCTGTATACAATTTCACCAAAAATATTCATTCTATCATTTAATGCATATTTATAACCAAGTCCAATTGGAATGCTCATTGCAATTAAACTATATGGCTTGCGATTTGGATATAAAGGACTCCCTTGCCCTTCTGTTCCCAATGGTTGTAAAAAATATTTTTTGCCATTCAGGTATGCATAAGGATTAAATGAAAAAACACCCAAGCCTATACTTATGTAAGGAGTATAACGATATTCTGTAAATCCTGGATGAAATTCAAAAAAATTAAAATCGCCACTTACATTTAATTCCCAAACATCGGTATTAAAACTTAAATTTCGAATACGTTGAAAAAGATTAGAACTATATGTATCAGCATATCCTAAGAATGCATAATTACCTGCAATTTTAAAACCAACATAATTATTTATTTGTTTTCTATAAAAAACACCAGCAGCAAATTTGGGATGATCAAGAGCGAAATTAGGATCCAAATCACCGAAATAATGTGATAAACCAATAGATACACCCAGCTCTCCTTGATGAACATATGTTTGAAACACTTGCGCTTTTGATATTTGCATTTGTGTAATGCAAAAAAAAGAGAGTAGTAATTTTTTAAAAAATGAAAGGGCTTTATACATGAAAATACAAATGAAAAATATATTTTGTTAAATCTAATTGCGCTTATCTAAACCCCACGTTAGTTTAGTTCTTAAAGTTGAAAGAAAACTATTTTCATTTAAGCGAATTAAGCTGGCGCAAAATTTTTCTTTCTTTACTGCTAATTGCACACTTTTATCAACGATCTCTCGGCGAGCATCTAATGCACAAATAAAATGTTCGCCTCTTCCTTCAATTTCAAACGAAATAACATTACTATCTGAAACAACAATTGAACGCACATTTAAATTATGTGGTGCAACAGGCGTAATAACAAAGCTTGAAGAGTCAGGAAAAATAATTGGACCATTACAACTGATATTATATCCTGTTGAACCAGTTGGTGTTGATACAATTAAACCATCTGCCCAATAAGTATTTAAAAATTCTCCATTCAAATAAGTATGAATTTTAATCATTGGTGCAGTATCTCTTTTATGAATAGCAAATTCATTCAAACCAAAAGGAACATCAGCAAATAAAGATTGATTGGAATCAACATGTATTAAAGTTCTTTTATCAACTACATAAGTTCTGTTTACCAAAGCTTCTACTGCGCTGCTTAATTCATCAGGACTAATACTTGCTAAAAAACCAAGTCGACCAAAATTAATTCCAA
This sequence comes from uncultured Chitinophagaceae bacterium, assembly GCA_903832075.1. Classification (GTDB taxonomy): domain Bacteria; phylum Bacteroidota; class Bacteroidia; order Chitinophagales; family Chitinophagaceae; genus CAILAF01. The sequence goes on along the minus strand of CAILAF010000313.1, from coordinate 647 downwards.
GTATAGGAATATTTTTATCTCTCACTAAAGTAATAGTGTCTAAAATAGTTCCATCGCCTCCAATGCTAATTAGACATTCTACATCATTATCTAAATCTTCTGGCAAATTAAATGGAATAATTTTTTGCAAAATAGAAGTGGATAAAGGATAAATTTTTAACAATGGATTGTAAACCAAAATTTCTACATGATGCTTCACTAACTCTTCCAACAATACTTGCAATGGGTTACCTTGCTCAACATCCAATCCTCTACTATAAACTGCTACTTTCATTTCAATAAAATTATTTTCACCAAATGATAATGATACTTAAATTTTAGTTTTCGCTGCAATAATCCGCATTATTGTGCATGCAAATATATTCCATTATTGCCGAGTTGATTAAAGCTATATTCAAAACGAAATACAATATCATAAATAGAAACTATATCTAAACCAAAACCCCAAGTGCGCAATAATGTATTGTTAAGTAAATTATTGTTTATATATGGATTGTATGCATACCCTAAATCGGAATATATTTTTGCATAAAAACGAAAAGGTATTCTATCATGTGTAATACTCTTAACCGGATTTTTTGCAATGAAATGAAAAAGTTGATGAGCAAATGTAAACTTGCCCAGTGCACCAGCCATTCCATCTATTA
>CAILAF010000312.1 GCA_903832075.1 uncultured Chitinophagaceae bacterium | reverse complement strand
TTTACACCTGCCACATTCAACTTCTGTTCTTTTCATTCCCAAAGTGTTATCGGGCAAATAAATAATAGAACTTTTGCTGATGGGTTCATAAAAACTTGGCCATCCGCAACCGCTTTCAAACTTAGTATCACTTTTAAATAATGGATTGCCGCAAGCAGCACAATAATAAGTGCCAATTTCTTTAGAATGCTCAAACGCACTGGTTCCCGGCCTTTCCGTACCTTTTTCGCGGGCAATATAATATACTTCCGGACTTAATATTTTTTTCCATTCATCTTCTGTTAAGTTCACTTTATCTAAACTGTTGTTAGAATAAACTGGATTGTTTTTTTTAATACTATCCATAGAATTTTTTTTTGATTGATTTGATTGTGCATTACAGCTAAGCAATGCAACGGATGTTAAAATTAGAATTAAAAAATATTTCATGACTTTTTGTTTATTCATTTTAAATGTATATCAGCTAATAATCAATAATAGAAAAGACGAAAGTTGACTTATATCCTTACAATTTAATACTATTATTTTTTTTCAATCATTTGTCAAATGTTTTTTAATGTGGCTGTCTTATATTTGTTTTTCACCCAAGGTTAGCAAGCACCATGTTCAATATTATATTATTTGGCCCTCCCGGTAGCGGTAAGGGAACACAAAGTGAGAAACTAATTGCAAAATATCAGTTAAAACATTTAAGTACCGGCGATTTGTTGCGTAGCGAAATTGCAGCAAAAACTGTTTTAGGTATAGAAGCAAAAACCATTATGGATAAAGGTCATTTAGTGCCTGATGAAGTTGTGGTTGGAATGATTCGTTCTGCTTTGGAGAATAACCCTACTGCAAAAGGTTTTTTGTTTGATGGTTTTCCAAGAACAGAAGCACAAAGTGTTGCATTGGATAATTTATTAAAAGAAAAAAATAGTGAAATAAATATTGTGTTGGCTTTAGATGTGGATGAAGAAGAATTGGTAGAACGTTTATTGAATAGAGGATTAACAAGTGGCAGAAGCGATGATACCAATGAAGAAGTAATTAGAGCAAGAATTGCGGAGTATCATAAAAAAACTTCCGTTGTAGCAGATCATTATAAAAAATTTAATAAAGTAGTGAATGTAAAAGGACAAGGAACTGTAGAAGAAATTTTTATTGCTTTGAGTTTTGAAATTGATAAACGCTTACCTTGAGATACTTTTTGCAACTATAACCAACTGCTGTCCCGTCAAGATTAATTTTGACGGGATTTTTTTTGCTTACATTTAAAATTCAATTCAATAATATGAATCAAACAAAGATTAATTTTTTACAAAACGATATTATTCATCGACTCAAAAATTTGGAAACTAACACCAAGGGAAAATGGGGTGTAATGAATGCACAACAAATGGTTGAACATGTTGCAGCTTTCTTTAAAATTTCTACAGAAAAAATAAAATTTCCATTGGTAACACCAACAGAGCACTTAGAAAAATTTAAAGCATTTTTATTAAGTGATAAAGAGTTCAAAGAAAATACCAAAGCACCAAAAGAAATTATTGGTGATGAGCCATTACCACTGCAACATTCATCAATGAAAGGCGCTATTGATGAATTAGAAAATGAGATCAAAACTTTTTTTGAATATTTTAAACATCATCCATTAAAAAAAACCTTACATCCCGTTTTTGGTGAATTAAATTTTAGTGAATGGGTGCAATTGCATCATAAACATGTTACACATCATTTTAAACAATTTGGATTACTGAATTAATATTTTATATGCTTACAATAGTTAGTTTTGTTGTTCAATAAAAAGATGAATTCATTATGCAAACAGCTAATAAGATCGCATTAGTTACAGGCGGCAGCCGTGGATTAGGAAAAGATATGGCTATCAGCATCGCTAAAAAAGGAATTGATGTAATTGTCACTTATCGTGGTAATCAATCAATGGCAGAAGAAGTTGTAAAAGAAATTGAATCTATTGGAGGAAAGGCTACAGCATTGCATTTGGACATGGCAGACTTTAAATCTTTAGATGCTTTTGTTGCTCAATTAACATTGACGCTTCAATCAAAATGGAATACAACTTCATTCGATTTTTTAATTAACAATGCAGGCATGGGTAAAACTGTTCCGTTTGAAAAAGTTACAGAAGAAATTTTTGATGAATTTTTAAATGTTCATTTTAAAAGCGTTTATTTTTTAACTCAAAAATGTTTACCATATATAAATTCCGGCGGTCGTGTTATTAATATTTCATCAGGTACAACACGTTTTAGTAATCCCGGTTATTCAGTTTATGCATCAATGAAAGGCGCTGTAGAAATTTTTACAAAATATCTTACTAAAGAATTAGGGGCAAAAGGAATTGGTGCAAACATAGTTGCACCGGGTGCTGTTGAAACAGACTTTAATAATGGGTTTATCAGAAATAATCCACAAGTAAAATCTATGATCAGTTCATTATCGCCATTTGGCCGTGTTGCAAAAGCAGATGATATTGGAAGTGTTGTTGCATTTCTTTGCACAGACGATGCAAAGTGGATTAATGGTCAGCGTATTGAGGTGAGTGGTGGTATTAATAGTTAATTGAAATTTATTTATCAAAATTTGTAAATATAATTTTATGAATGATGCGTATGTAAAATATAGTGTTGAAAATAATATTGGAGTGATTGAATTTTTTACACCGCATCACAATTCTTTGCCTGCAAAAATTTTATCTCAATTAGTTTCAACAATTGCAGAAGCAGGCAAAGATGATAAAAGCAAAGTATTGATTTTAAAAAGCGGAGGAGATAAAACGTTTTGTGCAGGTGCTTCATTTGATGAATTGATGATGATTGATAATGAAGAACAAGGCTTGGAATTTTTTAGCGGCTTTGCAAAGTTGATTAATGCAATGAGGCAATGCCCGAAATTTATTATTGGAAGAATTCAAGGTAAAGCAATTGGTGGTGGTGCAGGATTGGCAAGTAGTTGCGATTATTGTTTTGCAACTATTTATGCAGAAATAAAATTATCTGAATTGGCAGTTGGTATTGGTCCGTTTGTAGTTGGACCTGCAGTTGAAAGAAGAATCGGAACAACTGCAACTTATGAGCTTTCTATTGATGCAACTAATTTTCGTTCAGCACAATGGGCAAAACAAAAAGGATTGTATGCTGAAGTATTTGATACGATTGAATTAATGGATGAAGCCGTTTATCAATTGGCAACAACATTAGCTAATTCAAGCAGTGAAGCAATGAAAGAAATAAAAAAAGTATTTTGGAAAGGAACAGAAAACTGGAATGAATTATTAATGCAGCGAGCTGCTATCAGCGGAAGATTAATATTAAGTGATTACAGTAAAAAATTTCTTGCATCATTTAAAAGCAAGATGAAAAAATAATTTTATTTCTTCTTACAAATTATCATATTCATAAATAGGATCAATGTGTGAACCGGCAGGTAAATCATAAATGGTTCTGATAATTCCATCTTCCAATGCATACACCCATCCATGCAAATCCGGTGTAGCACTGTTTTTCCATGCTTTTTGAACGATAGATGTTTTTGCTAAATTCATCACTTGTTCTTTCACATTTATTTCAATCAATCTGTTTAATTTTTTTTCTTCATGTTCAATCTTATCAATCTCGTCTCTATAAATTCGATGAACATTTTTAATATTCCATAACCATTTATCTATTAATCCTAAACTGTTATTTGTTAATGCAGCTTTTACGCCACCGCAACCATAATGACCACAAACAATAATATGTTTCACATGCAAAACCTCAACAGCAAATTGCAAAACACTTAATAAATTTAAATCGGTATGCACAACTAAATTAGCCACATTACGATGCACAAAAATTTCGCCGGGTTGTGTATTGGTAATTTTATCTGCAGGAACACGACTATCACTGCAACCGATCCATAATACTTCTGGAGATTGTATTTCTACTAAGCGTTTAAAATAATCGGGGTCTGCTGCAACTTGTTTCGCTGCCCATTCTTTATTATCTAATAAAATTTTCTCAAATGGTTTCATTAACAAAATTTTCATTTAAATATTCAATCCCCCACAAGCACTGATTACTTGTCCGGTAATATATGAACTTAAATCACTTGCAAGAAAAAGGGTTGTGTTTGCAATTTCTTCTGCTTTACCAAAACGACCTAATGGAATTTTTTTCAAAAATTCTTCTGATGCGGCACCTTCTTTTAAAGAT
>CAILAF010000311.1 GCA_903832075.1 uncultured Chitinophagaceae bacterium | reverse complement strand
TTCAAGATTATCATGAATATTTCCATCAACTTCAATAACTAATTTAAGTGAATGACAATAAAAATCAAGAATATAAATCGCATATGGATGTTGTCTTCTGAACTTGAACCCATCTGGTTTTGTTTTTAAATAACCCCATAAAATATCTTCTGCAACAGTTGGATTATTTCTTAAACCTCTTGTTCTTTGATATAAAACATTCAATGCTCCTTTGTGCATTCTATTATTCATATGATACCCCCAGAGTTATTATCGTTACTCATTTCCTTATCACTTTTTAAATAAGGTTTTTTGTTTGTTATTATCCAGTAGGCTCATCATGCATTAAACATTTTAATATAGAACATTTTCAACTCCCCTTTAGGGGTTGGGGGTTCCAATTCTCTTCATTTAAATGATGCAACACAACTTTTATTTTATACTTATTTCTTAAATGTCTGGCTGTTTGTTCGGCTGCATATACACTTCTATGCTGACCACCAGTGCAACCAAAATTAATTTGTAAATGTTTGAACTCTCTTTTTAAATAATCCTCTACAGTTATATCAATCAAATCCCAAACACTGTTTAAAAATTTGTTCATGTGTGTACGTTGTTCTAAAAAATCTTGCACCTGTTTATCTTTCCCGGTGAGTGATTTATATTCATCAAATCTTCCGGGATTTAAAATACCACGCATATCAAAAACAAATCCGCCACCATTAGCTGTTTCATCATTTGGAATGCTTTTTTTATAACTGAAACTATTTATTTCAATCACTAATGGTGTTGCATCATTTGCTTGCGGCGGTGTGAATCTTTCAATCATTTCATCTTTCACCATTAACTTCAACATTCTGTCAAACTCGGGTGTGATGATACCTACACGTTTGTGTTCAATAAAAAATTTTAGATTACGCAATGCCAATGGAATACTGGATAAAAAATGTGCTTTGCGTTCAAACAAACCTCTGAAACCATAAGCACCCAATACTTGCAATAAACGAATTAACACATAACCATTATACTGACTAACAAAAGTTGTTCGATCTAATTTTTTATTAAAAAGTTTATCTACTTCATCCATATAATATTTCAGCAAATTATTTTTCCATTCTTCACTTAAGTCTGCTTTTGCCTGCCATAATAAACTTGCTACATCATATTGCAATGCACCTTTCATTCCACCTTGATAATCTATAAAATGAACTTCATTATTATTGATGATAATATTTCTGCTTTGAAAGTCGCGAAACATAAAATGTTTATGTTCAGTAAAAGTGAGATAAGTACTCAATGCTTCAAAATCATCCAACATAGCTTGTTTATCATAAGGCAATTGAAGTGTATCTAAAAAATAATATTTAAAATATAAGAGATCACTTAAGATGGCTTGCTTACCAAATTCTTTTGCTGTTAAACACCAATCATAATTCAATCCTTCATCACCTTTAATTTGAATGGCAGCCAATGCTTTCAAACTTTTTTCAAACAAAACATATACTTCATTGGTATATCCTTTTGCTTCTAATATGTTCAATAAACTTTCTGTTCCCAGATCTTCCTGAATATAAATTGTATAATCATCATTTACACAATAAATTTCCGGAACAGGTAATTGTTTATTTTTAAAATGTTTACTGAAATGAATAAACGTTTTATTCTCTTTTACATTTAAATTATACGTTGCAATAAAAGTTTCCTGCTGAGAATAGATACGGAAATAAATTCTGTCGCTACCGCTTTGAGGTAATTTTTCTACTCTTTGTGCTTTGCATTTTTTGAATGAAAAAAATAAAGCATGTATGTTTTTAATCGCTTCTTCCATATATATTCTTGAATAATGACATTAAAAATAAAGTAATTGTATACAAATGCAGCATTTTTTATTGTTCATGACTCTTAAAAATTATAACTTTCTTTTTTATTTACTTTGAAAAAAACTAAGCAGCATGTCAATCGAACGAAAACCAAAACTATGGTTAACCATTTTTATGTTAATCATATCGCAACAAATTTTCGCACAACAAATCATTACCGGTAAAGTTACTGATGCAAAAGGCATTCCTGTTGATGGTGCAACCATCAGCAACAAAACTTCTAAACATGTTACTACTTCTTTAAAAGATGGAAGTTTTAAAATCAATGCATCTTTAAAAGATGTATTAGAAATAAGTTCTGTTGGAATGAAAACAACAACCCTAACAGTAAAAGGAAATACTGTTTCAGTTTCATTGGAACAAACTACTGCAGATTTACAAGAAGTAATTATGGTTGGAACTCGCAGAAATGGGCGAACCAAAACTGAATCTCCTGTTCCTGTGGATGTGATCAATATTAATTCTGTAGGAGAAACAACTGCAAAGCCTGATTTGGAATCAATGTTAAACATGGCCGTTCCATCATTCAATTACAATAAACAAAGTGGTGCTGATGGTTCTGATGCTATTGACTTTGCAAGTTTACGTGGATTGGGATTTGATCAAACATTGGTATTAATCAATGGCAAACGCAGACACTTAGCCGCATTTGTGAATGAGTTTGGAACAAGAGGTCGCGGTAATTCAGGAACAGATTTAAATGCAATACCGGAAGCTGCTATTGATCGTGTAGAAATTTTACGCGATGGGGCTTCTGCACAATATGGTTCTGATGCTATTGCAGGTGTTATCAATATCATTTTAAAAAAAGATGTAAAGAAATTTACTGTTAATGCAGGTTACAGTGGTTACTATGATCATAAGTATAATACATTAAACAATGTTGATCCTTCACAATATTATACCGGCACACAATTAGATGGACAAACTTTTAATCTGGGGGTTAATTATGGATTACCAATTGGAAGCAAAGGTGGCTTCATTAATTTTGGTGCCAACTTTTTAAATCAGGGTAAAACATTCAGAGCATTGCCCGATACCAACTGGGCAACGAATCCTAATTCTCCAACAGTTGCTCCATACATTGCAGAATATAGAAGAGCATTTGGTGATGGATCTGTTACTTCAGGTGGTGCATTGTTTAATGCAGAGATTCCAATTGCCGGAACTAAAACAATATTTTATTCTTTTGGCGGATACAATTACAAACATTCAAATGTATATGCATGGTCAAGAAATTTTGTTGATCATCCCGAAAAATTTCCAACTGATGCAAGTGGCAATTTAATTTTTGTTCCGGGAATTATGAAACAATTTGATCCAAGCGGTTCTACAATTAATCCGGCTAACGTTTTTTATAATCCGCAAGAAGATGTTTATATAAAAGATATTTCTTTTGCTTTAGGTTTTAAAGGATCTTATGCAAACGGATGGGATTGGGATTTAAGTAACGTTATTGGTAGTAATGATTTTCATTATTACGGCAATGGAACTTTTAATGCAACATTAACTAATCCATCAGCAAAAACACGTTTTGATGATGGTGGTTTTAGTTTTTTACAAAACACCGCCAACTATGATGTGAACAAACATTTTAATTCTGTTGCCAACGGATTAACACTTTCATTTGGTGCAGAGTTCCGTTATGAACAATACAAAATTTATGCTGGCGAAAATGATTCATGGGGTTATAATGTTAGTCAGAGATATTTTCCTAATGTAGGTGCTTCAAGAGATATCGCATCAGGATCACAAGGATTTCCCGGATTCAGACCAAGCGATCAAGTAAATGCATCGCGAACAAATATTGGTGCGTATGCTGATGCAGCATTTGATTTAAGTAAAGAATGGTTATTAGATGCAGCCATTCGTTTTGAAAATTATTCTGATTTTGGTTTTGTAAATACTTTTAAATTAGCAAGTCGTTATAAAGTAAGCGACAATTTTAATTTCAGAGGTTCTGTTAGTACGGGATTTAGAGCACCATCCTTACAACAAATTAATTTTAGTAACATTAATACCAATATCGTTGCAGGAAGTTTGCAATACATTTGGTTAGCACCCAATACCAGTGCAGTTGCAAGAGCAGCAGGTATTCCTAAATTAACACAAGAAACATCTGTAAACGGAAGTTTAGGATTTACATATAAACCAATTAAAAATTTTACAGTTACAGTTGATGGATATTGGATTCAAATAAAAAATCGCGTTATTTTCTCCGGACAATTTGGTGCAACACTTCCTCAACTTGCTTCTTATATGCCTGTTGTATCTCCCCCACTTAATTCAGTACAATTTTTTGCTAATGCAGTTAATACAACAAATACCGGATTAGATATTGTAATGGATTATACAAAGAAATGGAGAAAGCAATCTTTCAAAATTATGTTGGCAGGGAATTTTCAAAATATAAATATTGATCAAATAAATATTCCTGCTCCATTAAATGATAATTATTTTGATCAACAAACTTTCTTCAGTACAAGAGAACAAGCTTTCTTAAAAGCATCAGCACCAAAATCAAAATTTTCTTTAACAATGGAATATGGTTATAATAAATGGACAATAGGAACGCACTTAACTTATTTTGGTCAATTAACAACACAAGGTTATGGTTATTCCAGTTTACCCGGAGCTGCTGCAATGGGACCAGGTGGTGCAGGCATATCTGATCAAGGATTGGGTTATGATCCTTATGTGACTGCTGATGATGGTGTAACAGTTGTTCGTGAAAATTTTGTTTATCATGGTAAACTCACTACCGATTTGTATACATCTTATCAATTAAATAAATCAGTATCATGGGTAATTGGTGTAGATAATATTTTTAATGTTCATCCTGATTTAGCTGCAACTGCCGGTGCTAAAATGAATTCATGGGGAGATAGTGAATCAGGCGGCCCATTCGATGCTGTTCAAATGGGTTATAATGGATTGAGAGTTTTCAGTAGAATATTAATTCATCTGTAAAAAAGAATTTTATTTTATAAAAAAGCAGGAACAAAATTGTTTCTGCTTTTTTTATTATTCTTACTTCATGATTAAAATAATTGTTTCAATTGTTTTATATCATCAGGCGTTGTTTTGCAACAACCACCAATAATATTTGCACCTGCTTCATACCATTGTTTCGCATCATCTATAAAATGTGACTGATGATTTGATGAAGGCAACCAGCATTTATCAAACGCATCCCATTCATCTCCTTTATTCGGATAGACAATAATATATTGATCCGTATTATCTTTTGCGATCTTGATTAATGAATGGATGTATTGCGGTGCAGTACAATTAACACCCACTGCAATAATTTGTTTTGATTGATTTAATACTTGCACTGCATCAGCAAAATTTTCTCCGCTGCAAATATGTGTTTCATCTTTACAACTAAAACTTATCCATGCAAACACATTCGGAAATTCTTCTAACAATTCTTTTAATGCAATGGCTTCATTTATACAAGGAATTGTTTCACATGAAATAACATCAGCACCGGTTTCAATTAATATTTTTAAACGTTCGCGATGAAATGTTTTTAATTCTTCAATACTCATTCCATAATTACCGCGATACTCCGAACCATCCGCCAATGATGCACCATAAGGACCAACCGATGCAGCAACTAACGAACGAATGGTTCTTGATAATTTCTTTTCCGCATCTTCTCTTGCATTCATTGCCAATGCAACACTTAATTGCATTAATTCAATGGCTTGTTGATGGGTATATTCATTTTTTTCAAACCCTTCAAAGCTGGCTTGATAACTGGCTGTGGTAATAATATCTGCACCGGCCATTAAATAATCAGCATGCACTTCTTGAATCAATTGAGGATTATCCTGCAAAAGTTTAGCTGACCATAATGCATGATTTAAATTGGCACCACGAGATTCTAATTCTGTTGCCAATGCCCCATCTAAAACAATGATCCCTTTTTCCTTAATAAAAGGTTCGAATATATTTTTCATTCCAATATTTATAAATGCAAGTTAACGATAGTATTTTTCTGAACGCTTTATCAAATTACAGTTTGAATGCTGTATTTTTATTTCTAATAAATAAAAAATAGGATGAATAATAAATTGATTCAGCGATTTGTATTTTTAATTGTAGTACTTAATTTTTCTTTTGCTGATGCACAAAATAAAGTGGTAGTATTTCAATCAGATTTTGGTTTGAAAGATGGAGCAGTAAGTGCAATGAAAGGAGTGGCATTAGGTGTTTCGAACGATTTAAAATTATATGATCTTACACATGAAATTCCTGCATACAATATTTGGGAAGCAGCTTATCGTTTAGAACAAACTGTTCCTTATTGGCCAACAGGAACTGTATTTGTTTCTGTTGTTGATCCTGGTGTTGGTACGAATAGAAAATCGGTTGTATTAAAAACAAAAAGCGGACATTTTATTGTAACGCCTGATAATGGAACACTTACATTAATTGCAGAAAGTTTAGGTATTGCAACAATCAGAGAAATAGATGAAGCCATAAACAGAAGAGCCACGTCACAAAAATCTTATACATTTCATGGACGTGATGTATATGCGTATACTGCAGCACGCTTGGCTTCGGGGGCTATTAGTTTTGAACAAGTAGGAAAATTATTACCCGAGTCTGTTGTAAAAATAAATTACCAAAAAGCAGTGATAGAAAATAAAAAATTGAAAGGAAATATTTCTATTCTGGATATTCAATATGGAAATATTTGGACAAATATTTCTGATTCATTGTTCAATCAATTACAAGTTCATTATAAAGATGTATTGCACGTAATTATTTATCATCACCACCAAAAAATATATGAAGGCGATATGCCTTATGCACAAACATTTGGTGCAGTTGCCCAAGGAAAACCATTAATTTATTTAAACAGTTTAATGCAATTATCTTTTGCATTGAATCAAGATAGCTTTGCAAAAAGATACAATATTGCAAGTGGCAATGAATGGAGTGTGGAAGTGAGTAAGAAGTAATAAATGGTAAATAGGAAGTGAAAAATATCTTGGCTACTCTTTTTACATCTTATTTATCGAAGTTTTTTTTGATAAATAATAAACCGGAATACCAATACAAGTAATGGCAATGCCGAATAAAGAATTAATAATTTCTGTTGTACCGTTTTTATAATTCATCACATCGGTATAAACTGTTGAACATAAAAAAAATAGCACAAACAAAACAAATAGTAAAGGCACTATCGGATAACCAAAAACTTTATACGGTCGTTCTACATCTTTCATTTTTGTTCTTAAAATAAAAACACCCAATGTACTCATTCCATAAAAAAACCAACTCACAAAAATGAGCATATCAGTCAGCATATCAAATGATCCGCTGAATATTAAAATAATTGACCATGCTGCATTCAACAATAAAGCATTACCCGGTGTATTGTAGCGTGGCTGCGGCTTTCCGGCCCAAGCAAACCATTTATTTTCTTCGCCCATTGCATAAGTAACTCTTGCTGTTGCCAATACATTTGCATTGGTAGTTCCTAAAGTTGAAAGTATTACCATCAATGCAATTAAACTTCCGCCAATAGTTCCCCAAACAACAGTTGCTGCATCTGATGCAACAAAAGAAGAAATAGATAATGTATGAATAGGCAACACATATACATACGCTAAATTAATTAATGCATATACCACAATACAAAAAGATAAACCGATAAATAAACTTTTGGGAATATTGCGTTGCGGATCTTTTACTTCGCCTGCAACAAAAGTTATATTGTTCCAACCATCATACGCCCAGAATGCTCCCGCAATAGCAGCCATATAAGCACTTATCAATGCCATACCATGCGGCATCGTTGATAATGATGTAACAATATTATGTGATGATCCTTTTCCCGAAAATAAAATCCCACCAATTAATAAAATAATTGCTACTGCCTTTAATGCAGTTAATATTCTTTGCAAAGTGCCACCATAATTTACACTCCAATAATTAATGAATGATAAAACAACAACCAATGAAACTGTTAATAATTTCACACCAATATTTTCTAATGGAAAAATATTTCCGATGAAAGGAAGATGCACATGAAATGAACGTTCAACAACAGTTGAAAATCTTGGCAGTGCTATAAAATAATTGGTGTATTGCGAACATACATAAGCGATAGATGCATTACCGGCTGTATTAAACACTGCAAAGGCAGCCCATCCATATAAGAATGCAAATGCATCGCCATACATTTTTTTAAAGAAAACATATTGCCCGCCAGTTTCAGGAAACATGGCAGCTACTTCTGCATTGCTTAATGCACCAAATAAAGTAATGCATCCTGCAACGATCCAAACACTTAATAATAATAATGGAGAACCCAATTGCGAAGCCATTACTGCGGGCTTCATAAAAATACCTGAGCCAATAACGCCGCCAACCACAATGGCCATGGTAGTTTTAAAAGAAAGAGTGCGTTTAAATTGGTTCATGCGTTATGCTTGAACTAAAGATATATTTTATTTGATAACAAGCAAAGAATAGGAATTTGTAAAACTAAAACAATGTCTTCTGCCCTTCCCCTAATCCAAATACACTTATTTGTTTGCATTTATCGAATTGATGTTGTCTTCTTAATAATATCAATTGCTTTACTTCGAATGATGCATGAAATAATTTTTGAGAAAATTCCATCATTGCTCTCTCATAAATGGTTGTTGATAATCTTCTTGCTACACTCAAATGCGGATGAGTGATTAGTTTCATAGGCGGACAATCATTACCTCTTATATATTGATCTACCGCTTTTAATGATGCCGCCAATTTTTTAAATGGTTGATGATCCTGTACACGCAAATACACCGTATGCGGCGGAAAACCACTATAATTATTTAATGAAACAGAAAAATTATTTTGCGAACCAATGATGCGTTGCATCCAACGAATAATGGTTTCTTCCATTGTTTCTTTTGCCAGAAAATTGCTAACCGTAATATGCGGTTTGGTTTTAATGGCTATTTTTTCTTTGTACAAATCAAAGAAGCATTGCTTTTCTTCTACTATTTGCTGATATACTTTTTCATCAGGCTGTGCCACCAATAAATATTCATACAAATGGCTTAACTGCGATGAACCTGTTGTTGATACTTGCACTAATCTTTCCATAATAAAAATTTTATTGAGATAATTATTTTAGCATAAATTTACTAATTATTTTAGCATTTCAAAATTTAAATACAATGAATGACGAGATTTTTTATGGCAGTTCTTACAATGGCAGCAAGAAATTTAAACAGCAAGATGTTAAAACTGCCAATGCCACCGGCTTTGGAGCTGCCGCCGATGATTATATGGAACGTGGCATTGACCTGAACGAACAATTGATTAAGAACAAGCCTGCCACTTATTTTTTTAAAATGAACAGCGATGCGATGGAAGCTGCTCATATTTTTATGAATGATATTTTAATTGTTGATAGAAGTATTAAAGCTTCTAATGGAAAAATAATTATAGCCTCAGTGAATGGTGAATTATTGGTAAGACACTATTATCAAAACCATGATAAAACATTGCTCAGTACAAACAACAAAAAACATAAAGACATTTCTATTGATGAGTTCACGCAATTTCAATCTTGGGGTGTTGTTACATGTATCATTCATATGATAGAGCCTTTGCTGATTGCCTTTAATCGTGCAAAAGAAAAAAAATAAACACTTTGAAAGCGATTGTAGATTGTAATAGTTTTTATTGTTCCTGCGAAAGAGTATTTCGACCTGATCTTGCACATCAACCCGTTATCGTATTAAGTAATAACGATGGTTGCATCATTTCACGAAGTGATGAAGCCAAACAATTAAACGTGCCGATGGCAGGCCCGTATTTTAAAGCAAAACCATTAATTGAAAAATATGGCGTACATACTTTTTCATCTAATTATAATTTATATGGTGATATGAGTTGGCGTGTAATGGAAACATTACGCATGATGATGGGCAAAGAAAATGTAGAAGTATATTCTGTTGATGAAGCTTTTATAGATATGAATCATATCCCTGCTGAATCATTACATGATGTTGGGAAAAAGATTAAAGAAACTATTGAATTATGGACAGGCATTCAAGTATCAGTAGGAATTGCGCCAACAAAAGTGTTATCAAAAGTGGCGAATCGCTTAGCCAAAAAAAATAAAAAAACAACTGAATGTGTATTAATATTAGATACGCCGGAAAAAATAAATGCCGCTTTACAAAAAACAAAAGTGGATGATGTTTGGGGCGTTGGTTATAAGTATGCATATAAACTGCATCAATGGCAAATTGATACTGCCTATCAATTAAAGAATATGGATATTGAATGGGCAAGAAAAAATTTAGGTGGCATCATGGGCGTTCGTTTAATAAAAGAATTATGCAGCGAAATTGCTATTGAAATGGAAGACGAACGCATCAATAAAAAAATAATTGCTACTACCAGAATGTTTGGTGAACCTGTTAATAATATTAAATACATTAAAGAGGCCATTGCTACTTATACATCGCGTGCAGCTGAAAAATTACGTCGGCAAAAAAGTGTTGCTAAAACCATTGGTATATTCATTGTAAAGAAAGAAGAATCACATACAGCGCGTTTTAAACACGGACCAAGCATTAGTGCATCTATTCATTTACCAATTGCAACTTCCATTACCAATGAATTAATTAAACCTGCAGTGCAATTAGTAGATAAAATTTTTGAGAAAGATACGTTTTATAAAAAAGCCGGAGTAATACTGAGTGATATTGTGAATGATGATGCAGTGCAAGGAAATTTATTTGTTTCCGAAACAACAAATAAAAATCGCCTGTTGATGAATATGATTGATAATGTTAACTTTTCTATGCGGGATGATGTTTTGAAATTTGCATCATCGGGTACGAAAAGAAATTGGAAAATGCGACAAGAACTAAGATCAAAAAGATATACCACCAGATGGGATGAATTATATGAAGTGAAATAAATATCATACTTAAAAAATATCCAATCATGAAAACAATATCATCAGTTTGCAAAACTTTGCTCTTATTAATAATGATTGCCGTTATCAATATCGCTAATGCACAAAATAAAAAAGCTGATAAAACACCAACAATAAAAACATTGATTGAAAACAACAGTTTTGTATTTCATCCGCAAACTGCATTACCAATGAGCAGTGGAGCAAAACAAATAACCCCCGATTTTGAATTAATGGTCTCTAAAGATACTATTGTAAGTTATCTTCCTTATTATGGGCGTGCTTATACAGCAGGTTATGGAAGTACAGAATCGCCATTAAATTTCAGGAGTACCAAATTTGATTATACTGTTACGCCAAAACATAAAGGGGGCTGGGATATTATCATCAAAACAAAAGACAATAGTGAAAACATAATTTATACTTTAAGTATATCAGCAGATGGATATGGTATTTTACAAGCCACCAGTGACAACAGGCAGCCTATTTCATTTAATGGTTATATCACCGAAAGAAAAACAAACTAAAATAAAGTCGGTTGTGTTGAAACAAATTTCGGCCTCATCAAATTCAATCCACATAAGGCATTCATCTTATCAACCAAATAAACAGTTAATTCCGGAGAGAATGCTTCATCATGCATGTGCATGAAAAAATAAATTTCGCTAATGCCTTTATCAATCCAATATTTCATTCGATCCACCCAAGCATCAATTCTTGAGTAATCTGTACGATGTAAACTGTTTCCTACAAAACGAATAAAAACTTTCGGAATAGTAATATGCATATGACAACAATCTCTTCTGCCACTTGTATCTGTAATTACTACTCCCATATTCATTTCATGCAATGCCGTAAATAATTCTTTTTGGATTGATTGATTTGAAAACCATTCAGGATGACGAACTTCTAAAAAAAATTGCATGTCCTTTGGCAATGAATTTAAATACTCAAACAATTCGTTTTTTCTTTTTGGAGAAAAACTATCGCTCACCTGAACAAAGACAGGACCTAAATGTTTTCCAAATGCAACAATGCCTCGTAAAAATTCGGTAGTAATAAATTCTTTTCCTTTTAAGTCTCCACGATGCGTTACACCTTGATACATTTTTGGGCAAAATAAAAAATCTTTCCCATCGGCTTTAACTGCCCATTTAGAAATGCCTTGAGCACCATACACCTTATAATGTGTTGCATTTAATTCAATAC
>CAILAF010000310.1 GCA_903832075.1 uncultured Chitinophagaceae bacterium | reverse complement strand
TTTTAATAAATTATGATTTTGATATCCGATACTACCACCAATACCCAGATTTCCTGAAGTGTTTTTACCTTCCATTTCGTATGTGAAGGCTTGTTTCAACACCGGACTTAGTTTGATAAAACAATCCAGACGGTCGGAACCATTTTGAACAAAATCGATATTGATGCTTTTAAATGCTTTTATCTCCTGCAAACGCTTGTAGGTGTCCACTACATTCTGAGACTGGAAAAGCTCGCCTTTACGAATAAATACACTGTTCAGCAAAACACGAGTTTTGTATCTGAGTTTGTTCGTATGTAAAATGTAATAGGCCGCATCGCGCTCCAGACTCATCTTTCCGTAATCATCAGCACGAAGTGTATCTTTCTGAACATTGTCCTGCTTCTTGTTTACATAATCCGTTTCGATATATACTTTGTTGATGTAAAATCTTTGATGAGGCGTTTCTACAATTGAATCAGAAGCTTCGCTAAATTTAGATGCAAAGTTTTTAATTCGCAGGGTCATGTTAATCTTGCGACCGGGAATAGAGTCCCATTCGTAATGAATGTAATCTTTGGTGAAAAAGTAGTAACCATTATTGTTTAATGCAGTAGTAATGCGGTCGCGCTCCTGATCAATAACATCTTCATCGTAATTCTTTCCTTTTTTTATCAACGATAATTTATGAGGAAAAGTTGTTAACGAATCACCTTTAATAGTCGCTTCATAAGGTTCATCATCTGCAGTGCTTTGAACATATTTTTCAATCGGAAGTAAGGTATTCCAGTCTTTATTCATGTAAGAAGAAACTTGATCAATCTTATTAAAATCATCTACCCAGGTTGGTAAAGCGTTCATGTAAAATGAACTTGTAATCCACCTGCCGCCATCATACCAGTAAGCAGCATTGGCCGAATGTCCTGCGGGCAAAATTGCACCACGATCTTTTAAAGCAATACCGATTATTTTACTCTTAAAATTATTACTAAGTTTTAATTCGTCTGTTATTGTTGTTGTCCAAAGATTCGACGGACTCATTTTTCCTGCATCTCCGGTATTACCAATGGTTGACACCGTTGAATCATCCGTACAATAAACTGTTCGCCCTAATTTTTTATCGTACCAATTGTTGCTCACTATGCCGTGAATGGCAGGAACACTTCCTGTGTAAATGCAGGAATGCCCGGGAGCCGTATATGCCGGCATGTAAGGAACAAATGTATTTTCGCACGAAAAACCTTGATGCATCAGTCTTTTAAATCCATTCGGTCCATAAAGATTTTCATACCTGTAGAGATAATCCCAACGCATTTGATCGATCACCAATCCCACAACTAATTTAGGCTGATGACTTTGACTAGAGCCAACAAAAGCAAGTAATATTAAACAAACTGTACCCAACAATTTACGTAACATAATATTTATTTTATATACTTGCAAAAGTAAGCACAATGCGATATAAATGGTTATTAATAAATCGTTGTGTCTTTTTTAGCCTCAAAATTGTAATTTTGCGAAATTTTATTATTGATCAGATTTTAAAAACTGCGGATCTTAATAAAAATTCTTAACACTAAATAATACTATCATGGATGTTTTCGAAAAATTGATTAAAGATGGCGGTCCGATTGGTCAGCACATGGATAGAGCCCATGGATATTTTGCATTTCCAAAACTGGAAGGCGAACTCGGCCCGAGAATGAAATATCGTGGCAAAGAAATGATTGTATGTAGTTTAAAAAAT
>CAILAF010000309.1 GCA_903832075.1 uncultured Chitinophagaceae bacterium | reverse complement strand
TTTTTACAATTATCCACATCAATAAAAAAAGTAGAAATACCAATTTAATTATAATCGTTGAGAAAGTTTTTCAATCATATCTTTTTTCCAACTTCCGAAAGTATTGCTGCATATATGTTTGCGAGCCTCACCGACTAACCATAAATAAAACGACAAATTATGAATACTGGCTATTTGCAATCCCAATATTTCATCAGCAACAAATAAATGACGCAAATAAGCTTTGCTATAATAATTACTTGTTTCATTTGGAATTCCATCATCAATTACTGAAAAATCTGTAGCCCATTTTTTATTTCGAATATTAATTACACCTTTCGAAGTAAACAACATGCCGTTTCTTCCATTGCGTGTTGGCATTACACAATCAAACATATCAATTCCCAATGCTATTCCTTCTAAAATATTCCATGGTGTTCCAACACCCATTAAATAACGAGGTTTATCTGCAGGTAAAATATCACAACATAATTCTGTGAATTCGTACATCATTTCTTCAGGTTCACCTACACTTAATCCACCTATTGCATTACCAGTGGCATTTTTAGAAGCAATATATTCTGCCGATGCAGTTCTTAAATCTTTATAAGTACCTCCTTGAACTATAGGAAATAAATTTTGTGTATAACCATATTTATCAGGCATTTCATCCAATCTTTTAAAACATCTATCCAACCAACGATGCGTTAACAACATACTTTTTTTTGCGTAATCATATTCACTTGGATAAGGCGGACATTCATCAAATGCCATGATAATATCAGCACCAATATATCTTTGAATATCCATTACATTCTCCGGAGAAAATAAATGTTTACTACCATCTATATGCGATTGAAATGTAACACCTTCTTCTTTTATCTTTCTATTTTCTGCTAAAGAAAAAACTTGATAACCACCACTATCGGTTAAAATAGGTTTATTCCACGAATTAAATTTATGTAATCCACCAGTTCTTTCTAACACATCAATTCCGGGACGCAAATACAAATGATAAGTGTTACCTAAAATTATTTGTGCATTAATTTCATTATTTAATTGTTGTTGTGTAACAGCTTTTACACTACCAACTGTTCCAACAGGCATAAAAATTGGCGTAGTAATTTCACCATGATCGGTTTTAATCAATCCTGCTCTGGCTTTGCTGTTACTATCTTTTGCTTGTAATGTAAATTCTAATGCAGACATAAGTTGCAAATGTACATGCGGGAATTTGAAGTTACAAGTTGCAAGTTCCTTGTTGCAGGTTAACTAAAATTACTTGAAACTTGTAACAAGCAACTTGCAACTATTCTAAATTTATTTTCTTTTCCACATACTCACATACTACGCATCACTACTATTGCCAACCTTTACTTTTGCAGCATGATTCTACCCGAGATTGTATTTCAAATTATATTCATTGTTTTTTGTGCAGTTATTGCCATTCAAGTTTTTTATTACTTATTTTTCTTTTCAAGATTAGCAGCTTACAAAGAGCCATTTATTTCTGAACATGTTGAACAACCTATTTCGGTTGTTGTATGCGCAAGAGATGAAGCAGAAAATCTGTCGAAATACTTACCCGGTATTTTGTTTCAGGATTACAAAACAACACATGAGTTTATTATAGTGAATGATAATTCAGTTGATGAAACAAAATATATTTTGGATGAATTTCGTAAATCATTCAAAAATATAAATTCAATTGAATTAACACAAGAAGCAAAACTAATAGTAGGAAAAAAATTTCCATTATCAATGGGAATCAGAAGTGCCAAGTATGAAACCATTTTATTAACGGATGCAGATTGTGTTCCTGCAACTGAATTCTGGATGCAAAAAATGCAAGAACCCTATAACGAAGAAATTGAAATTGTTTTGGGATATGGTGCATATCATAAAAAACCAAGTTTATTAAATAAGATTATTCGCTTTGAAACATTTCATGCAGCATTACAATATTTTTCTTATGCCTTAGCCGGTATACCATATATGGGTGTTGGAAGAAATTTAAGTTATAAAAGAGAAGTATTTATTCGCAACAAAGGTTTTTCTTCTATCAATCAAATTCCAAGTGGCGATGATGATTTGTTCATTAATCAAGTAGCAACTAAAAAAAATGTTGCCATTGTTATTGATCCTGCTGCACATACTTTAAGCAATCCAAAAAGAACTTGGGGCGAATGGATCAAACAAAAATATCGTCATTATACAACTTCTAAATATTATAAACCAAAACATAAATTCCTTTTGGGTTTATATTCTTTCACTTTATTTCTTATTTATCCTTTATTAGCCGCATGTATAATTTTTTATTGCTGGTGGTTATCATTAGCAGTATTTGGCGTAAGATTCATTACGCAAGCCATTATTTATTTTATTGCAATGAAAAAGTTGAATGAAAAAGATTTGTGGCCATACTTTTTATTTTTTGATATCTGGATATTTTTCTATTATATTTTCTTTGTTCCTGCCATTTGGAGAAAGCCACAAAAAAATTGGGACTAATGATAGACATTCTTTTAAAGTACTTTGATGATTTTACTCCAAAACAAATTCAGCAATTTGAATTATTGGAAAACTTATATAAAGAATGGAACGAAAAAATTAATGTTGTTTCCAGAAAAGATATTGATGAAATTTATTTGCATCATGTTTTACATTCATTAAGCATTGCTGCCATTGCAGAATTCAAACCCAATACTAATATCATTGATATTGGCTGTGGTGGCGGATTTCCAGGCGTTCCATTAGCAATATTTTTTCCAGAAGTGCAATTTCATTTGGTAGATAGTATTGCAAAAAAATTAAAAGTAGTTGATGCAGTTTGCGAAGGTGCAAATATTACAAACATAACCACGCAGCATATCAGAGCCGAAGAAATTAAAAATAGAAAATTTGATTTTGCTGTTAGTCGTGCTGTTGCGCCTTTAAAAGAATTATGGAAATGGGCAGGACCATTGTTA
This sequence comes from uncultured Chitinophagaceae bacterium, assembly GCA_903832075.1. Classification (GTDB taxonomy): domain Bacteria; phylum Bacteroidota; class Bacteroidia; order Chitinophagales; family Chitinophagaceae; genus CAILAF01. The sequence goes on along the minus strand of CAILAF010000309.1, from coordinate 1,213 downwards.
AAGAAAAAAACGATGGACGATGGACGATATACAATTGCTAATGGATTGATTTGTTTAAAAGGCGGTGACTTGCATCAGGAAATTTTTGAAAGTAATACCCGACCAAAAATGTTAAGCATCTACGATATTTTTAAAGAAGAATATTTTAAAGAGAAATTTATTTTGCATGTGGCAAAATAAAAAGAGATTCAGTGATGAATCTCTTTTTTCTTATTGTTGTTGATTTGATTAATCCGGTATCAACAATTTATTATTGCTTCTATTCAAATCCGCCATCCTTTGTGTTGGATCTATTTCAATTGATTTTATTTCTTTAACGCTTCTTTCAGTTGTAAAACTATATTCCGGATGCGTCCATTTCCATTCTTCATGCACAATTCTTTTTGTATTATTCTCTGCAGGTTTTTCTCCGTACATCATGTTCAACGGAATATAATGTAGTTCTTGTGTTCCATCTTTAAAAGTCATTAATATATCAATTGGCATTGGCATTTTACCTATTCGTTTTAAAGTGATGGTAGTTTTATTATCTACCAAATTAACATCGCCAACAGCATAATCAATTGTTTTTATGCTATTCACCCAATATTCTTTATACCATTGTAACTCAAGCCCGCTAACCTTTTCAGCCACTCTAACAAAATCGTTTGCATTGGGATGTTTAAAATGCCATTGATTATAATATTCGTGTAATGTTTTATTAAATAAACTATCACCAATAATATAACTTAATTGTTCCAAGAACACCGCACCTTTTGAATAAGCCGCAGCACTATAAGCAAAATTAGTATTGTAATGATCGGAATGTGTACTCATTGGTTCTTCATAAGGACTTCTTGCCAAACTAAAATAGCCTGAATAATTACCACTTTGATTTAATGGTAATCTTTGCAAAGCATCTTCTGTTGATTTCTTAAAATATGCTTTTGTATTATCATTAATGAATGGTGATTGCAAAGCATAATTATTATTATACCATGCAGATACTTCAGCTTCTGCATAACTTGTAAAACCTTCATCCATCCATGGAAATAAACTTTCGTTTGTTCCCATCATGTGTTGATACCAACTATGCATCCATTCATGAAATACTGTTCCTAAACTTGGTCCTTTTATTAATGTTGCCATTGCATATTCCATGCCGCCATCGCCACCCTGAATAAAAGAATATTGAGGATATAAATATTTTCCGAATCTGCTTTCCATATATGGC
>CAILAF010000308.1 GCA_903832075.1 uncultured Chitinophagaceae bacterium | reverse complement strand
CTCCAACTAATTGGGCTAATTTTTTAAACTGGCTTCCTGCCGTAAAAGATACTATTGATTTTGAAATGAATAAAGAAGCTGCGATTAAATTATTAAATGATGCCGAGTTGATTTTTTGTTTAGATTTTAATGTATTGCATAGAACAAAACATGTAGAAAAATATTTGAATCAATCTAAGGCAATTAAAGTTTTAATTGACCATCATCAAGAGCCGCAACAAGAAGCATTTGAATATGGTATTAGCAATACTGCAAAAAGTTCGACCTGCGAAATGGTATATGATTTTATTGTAGAATCAGGTCATTCAAACAAGATAAATCTTGATATTGCAGCCTGCTTATATACAGGTGTTATGACTGATACAGGCTCTTTTCGTTTTCCATCAACTACTGCTTCCGTTCATAGAATGGTGGCTCATTTAAAAGAATTGGGATTACAACATTCTATTATTCATGAAAATGTATATGATAACTTTTTAGAAAACAGATTAAGATTTATTGGTAATGCCTTATTGAATAGAATGGATGTGTTATATGAATACAATACAGCAGTATTGTCTATTCCCAAATCTGATATTTTAAAATTTGATATTAAAACAGGAGATACGGAAGGGTTAGTAAATTATTTATTGACAATTGAAGGAATAAAGCTTGGTGCGATAGTAATTGACAGAGATGAGGAAAGAAAATGGAGTTTTAGAAGTAAAGGTAACTTTGATGTTAATACATTTGCACGAATTCATTTTGAAGGAGGCGGACATATAAATGCTTCCGGAGGCAGAAGCAGTGAATCGTTAGACAAAACTTTAAAAAAATTTTATCAGATTATAAAACAATACGAACAACAACTTCAATAACAAAACATGAAAATCAGTACACTTTTATTAAGCGCAATTGTATTATTGGCAAGCTGTCATCAATACGATAAAACAAAATCCGGTCTTGCATTTAAAATTACCAGTGGTGGTAGTAAAGAAAAAGTAAAGCAAGGTCAGTTCCTTAAAATCAATGTTGAATACACTATTCCCGGACTTGTTGATAAAAACACAAGAAAGGATACTGTTCTTAACTCTTCTTATGAACATATTCCGGCTTTTACAATGGTTGATACTGCAAGATTGGGCAAACATAATTTTACAGAAATACTTATGGATTGTGCAGTTGGTGATAAAATTGAATTTGTAATGAGTATTGATACTTTAAAAAAATTGGGTATGATACCTGAATACAGCAGAGTTTTTGCAAAGGGTAGAACTATCCATGGTAGAGCAGAAATATTAAAATCTTTTACTAATGAAAAAGATGTAAATGCCGATTACTTGAAAGAAGTAGATAACGAAAAGCAAAGAGAAATTACCGTTATAGAAAAATATTTAAAAGAGAAAAGCATTAAAGCTGAAAAAACTGCAAGTGGTATTTTTGCTGAGATACAAAATCCTGGAACAGGAGCTAAAGCAGATTCAGGAAAAAGTGTGAGCGTTGAATACAAAGGTTCTTTAATGAAAAACGGAGTAGTATTCGATTCAAGTGCTGCAGGCACTCCGCCACCTTCTTTTACATTGGGAACACATAGTGTAATACCAGGTTGGGATGAAGGCTTAAGGTTATTTGCAGTTGGTGGAAAAGGGAAATTATACATTCCTGCAATGTTGGCTTATGGCCCACAAGGTAACCCACCTGTAATTCCTTCATTCAGTAATTTAATTTTTGAAGTAAGCATTAAAAACATTGCAGATGCACCGCCGCCTGCACCAGCAGCTCAACCTAATGCACCTCATCAAATAGATCCCGCTACTTTGGAGAAAATTAAACAGATGCAAAAACAGCAACATAAATAGTTAAGGTTATTTTTTAAGAGCTATCAATGAAGAGTCATTGGTAGCTCTTTTTATTTTAAATAAGCCTTAACTAATTAAATTGCTTCTATACTTTATTTTACATCATGCGCCCTTAAAATATTTGCACCATTCAATAATCCAATAGTATGT
>CAILAF010000307.1 GCA_903832075.1 uncultured Chitinophagaceae bacterium | reverse complement strand
CTTTCTTTTAAAGTAGTACCGCGATCAATGCTATCATCAATTACTACCAAAGTATCTTCTCCTTTTCTAACAGTTCCATAAGTTATATCGTACACATGCTGCACCATTTCATTTCTGTTTGCATCTTCGGTAATAAATGTGCGCAGCTTAACATCTTTAATAGCAATTTTTTCTTGACGAATTTTTCTATTGATCATTTCGTGCAACTTCTCTTCATTAAAATCATTTCCCCAATTTAAAATACGTTGCACTTTAATTTGATTGAGATAATTTTCCATTCCTTTTACCAATCCATAAAAAGCAACTTCTGCTGTATTGGGAATATAGGAGAAGATGGTATTCTTTAAATCATAATTAATCAATTCCAATACACGCTTGCTCAAATGATAACCCAATGCAATTCTTTCCTGATAAATTTTTTCATCACTACCACGAGAAAAATAAATTCTTTCAAAAGAACAAGCTCTTCTTTCTTTTGCTTCAATTACTTGTTCAATTAAATAATTGCCTTGATCATCAATCATCAAAGCATTGCCCGGCATCAATTCCAGCACTTCATTCTCGCCAACATTAAATGTTGTTCTGATAGCAGCACGTTCGCTTGCAGCCACAATAAATTCATCATTGATATAATAATAAGCAGGACGAATACCATGTGCATCACGCATTACAAAACTGTGTCCATTACCAATTAAACCACCAACTGTATAACCGCCATCGAATAATGGCAAAGATTTTTTTAAAACATTTGAAAGATTAGCAGCATTTGGATTTTTCTCATCTTCAATTACTAAAAAATGATGTATCACTTCCATCATTGCAGCCAAATCGCTTTGCTTTTGAAATTCGCCGGGTTCAATATTTAATAATGCATATAATTCATCAGTATTTACCAAATTAAAATTTCCTGCTAATGCAATATTTCTACCGGGTTGTGTATTTCTTTTAATAAATGGATGACAGAATTCAACATTATTTTTTCCCTGAGTTCCATAACGCAAATGACCCAATATCAACTCACCCAAAAAAGGCAAATGCCCTTTCATTAATCCGGGATGTTGTTTAATATCCGATTGGTATTTTTCTAATTCTTGTACTTCTTTTCCTAATTGAAAAAAAATATCTGCAATAGGTTGCTGTGCATTGCTTCTATAACGATATAAAAACGGATAGCCGGGTTCTACATTTAATTTTACAGCTGCAATACCGGCACCATCTTGTCCGCGATTGTGTTGTTTTTCCATTAAAAGATACAGTTTATTCAATCCATACATAACTGTACCATATTGCTGCAAATAATGTGAGAAAGGTTTACGTAAACGAATGAAAGCAAGTCCACATTCGTGTTTTATTTCGTCGCTCATTGATGATAATTAAAAAGAAAGAGGCGAAGTTACAACTCCGCCTCTTTTTTGAATATTAATTTAAAGAAGTTTCTATTTCCGAATACAAAGATTCGGATAACCAAAGAAACTCATTCACAAAAATATCTATTGCCTTTTCAAATGAAACATCTGTCAAGTTGCCTTCTGCATCAAATTTCTTATCAACAAAAGGAACTACTAACATTTGTGGTGAAGCAATTCCAAATAATCCAGGTATCAGTAAAAATAATTGTTGCGAACTTCTGATACCACCCATTGCACCAACCGATGCTGTAACTAAACCAAATGTTTTATGATTTTGTTTTGGAAAATGATCAAGCAGGTTTTGTAACGCAGCAGAAAAACTTCCATTATATTCTGGTGTTACCAAAATAAATGCATCTGCTGCAAACATTCTTTCTGCTAAGGGTTTAAATTCCTCAGGCGTTTTATTAACACTTGTAAAAACATTTTGCAATAATCCTAAATTCCAATCACGTACATCAATTAAACCAATATCATGTTGCGTGGCTTTTGTCAAATGCTTTTTAAGAAATAATGCCAATCTATTGGTTACACTATTTTCTCTCGGGCTTCCTGAAATAATTTCAATATTCATAATCTTAATTCTTTTTTTATAACATCAAATTCTGTACAAATGTCCTTTCGAAAAACGATGTTTTATTTATGCCTGTTTAATAAACTGAACATTGAATTGCAATTTAACTTCTTCACTAACCAAAACGCCGCCGGTTTCAAGCGAAGCATTCCATGTTAAACCAAAATCGGTTCTGTTTATTTTTCCTGACGCTTCAAACCCTGCTTTTGATTGTCCCCAAGGATCTGTTGCTAAGCCTAAAAACTCAACATTCAATTGAACAGGTTTTGTAACATTTTTAATTGTCAAGTTACCTGTTAATGAATAATCGCTTCCGCTAACTTTTTTAAATTCAGTTGAAGTAAAACTTATTGAAGGATAGTTTTCCGCTGAAAAGAAATCATCGCTTTTTAAATGACCATCTCTTTGTTCGCTATTCGTGTTGATACTGTTTACATCAGCATTAAAAGAAATTTTCGCATCAGCAAAATCATCTGATGATGATTCTAATGTTGCATCAAATTTGTTGAAATTACCGGTAACATTGGTAATCATTAAGTGTTTTACTTTAAAAGTAATTTCACTGTGTGCTGCATCAATTTTGTAGGTTGCCATAGTTTAAATGTTTATTGTTATAAAATTATTTTTAGCTGATTATTTGCATTGGAACATCAATCAATAAAATCTCTGCGTTGCTATCTGCAAAAATATTTAAGGTTGATGTTTCTGAAATTCCTAAACCATCTCTTTCGTTTAATGAAATATCATTGATGGTAACATTACCTTTAATTACAAAAACATACACGCCATTATTTTTTTTATGAACCGAATAGGATGTTTTAAAATTTTTTGAAAGATTGCCTAATGTGAACCACGCATCTTGATTAATCCAAACAGCATTATCATCATCAGGCGCAACAACAGTTAATAATTTATCTTGCCGATTTTCCGGATTAAAAGATTTTTGATCGTATCGCGGTTGAATATTTTGTTCTTTAGGTAAAACCCATATTTGTAAGAACTTCACTTCTTTATCGCGATTCGCATTTATTTCACTGTGTTCAATACCACTGCCTGCACTCATAATTTGAACATCATGCTGACGAATAATTTTATCTCTCCCTGTGCTATCTTGATGATGCAAATCGCCGAATAAAGGAATAGAAACTATTTCCATGTTATCATGCGGATGTTTTCCAAAACCCATTCCGCCTTTAACGGTATCATCATTCAAAACTCGCAATGCACCAAAACGAATTCTAGATGAATCATAATATGCTGCAAAACTAAAAGTGTGATAACTGTTTAACCAACCATGATTCGCATGCCCACGGGAGCTTGCTTTGTGTAATTCTGTTTTCATAATCACTATCAATTTATTTATTTACATGTACATACACGTATATGTATAAAAAAATTATTTTTCTTTTATTCTAACTTTCTCTAACAAATTATTAAGTGCTATTGCTTCTTGATTATTTAAACTAACAGTATCATCCATCAGTTTATTAATTTTATTTGTGCAACTATCTAAAACCGAAATTCCTGATTGTGTTAAGCTGATCACAGTTTGTCTGCCATCCGCTTCTCCCTGAGTTCTCTTTACCAATTTTTTTATTTCCAATCGGTCGATAATCCTTGGCACATTTGAACTTTTCTCAATCATCCTTGATGCAATTTCTTTCACACACATTTGATCATGAAGTTTTCCTTTTAAAATTCGTAACACATTATATTGTTCGTGTGTTAATCCGAATTCCTTCAGCTCTTTACAAGTAATAGTTTTTAACCACCACGCTGTATATAAAACATTCAAATGAGCTTTGTGCACGTCGTTTTTAAATTTATTGCTTTGTATGGCTTGTTCTAATTTCACAACACAAAGTTACATGTATGTACATGTATTTTCCAAATTTATTTTTATGGAAATTAAAAACCCGCAGCTTTGCGGGTTATATGAAAACGTTGAATTAATTTTTAGATGCGTATCTAAACCAATCCCCTAATACTTGGCAGCCGGCATATTCCTTATCAATGCTAATAAAATAATCTGGTAAATGCTCTCTAAACCACCTCTCAAGTTTCTGTTGCTTTTTCAATTCTAATGCTCTTTGCGCAATTTTATTATAATCTTCTTTCAAATTTTCGCGATGAGGATTGGTACGCGTTTTTAAAAAAACCACTCGGGCTTTTTTAAGTCCTCTCTCTTCATATGCCATTGGCTTCGAATACTCACCGGGTTTCAGATCTTTAATTAATAATACCAAATCTTTATCTTCAATTTGATCGATAGTAATATAAGTTGAACCATCTCTTCCCTGGAGTGCACCACTGTTGAATTTAGAATTTTCTTCATCACTGTATTTATTTACAGCTTCACCAAAAGTTAGGGTGCGATTTAAAACTTGCGATCTGATAGAATCTAATTTTTTTAAGGCCGCTTGTATTTCACCATCTGTAACAGGAGGTATCTTAAGAATGTGGCGAAGCTTTGCATCATCACCATTTCTGCTGACCATTTGGATAATGTGCAAACCAAATTTTGATTTAATAACGGGAGATATTTGTCCTTCTTTTAATTTAAAAGCAGCAGACAAAAATGTAGGATCAACATTTTTATCATTGCGGTTCATATTATATTCTCCGCCATTATCTTTACTTCCCGGATCTTCAGAATATAATTTAGCTAATTGATCAAATCTTTTTGTTCCCGCTTCAACTTGACGTTTATATTCATACAATTGGGATGAAACATATTCTTCTACTTCCGGAGCAGCCTTTGGTGATAAAATAATTTGACTGACTTCAACCTCACTTTCATAATAAGACAAGCTGTCTTTGGGTATTTTATCATAAAAAGCCTTAACTTCTGTTGGCGTTATTTTTACATTCTCTAAAATTTTTTTTCGCATTTGATCTGCCAACATTTGTTCACGAATTGCCGGGCGAAAATCTTCTTTCATTTGATAAATGGTCTTTCCTGCGATTTCTTCAATAATTTCTTTTGTTCCGAATTGACTAAGATAGTAACGGATTTTATTATCAATCTGAGCGTCTACATCTTCATCTGTTACAGGTAAGGAATCTTTCTCAGCTTGTAAGGTCAATGCTTTTTGAATTAACTGTCCCTCCAAAAAAACGCAATCAGGGTTGGGTGGCAATTGTGCTTCCTGTCCTTGTCGCTTAGCATCAGAAATAAGATTTATTATATCTGAATACAAAACAATTTTATCGCCTACCTGTGCAACAATTTTATCTGCTAATACCTTTTTCACCTGAGCATTGCTTTTAACACAAACACTCAAAGTCAACACAGAAAATATCAATAAAAATTTTTTCATAATATATTTGTAGCTCCAAAAATAAACTATAGACAATGGATAAATTAATTGTTCAACGCTTTTAACAAAACATAAATCCCTGCATCTTGCAAGGATTTAATATTATAAGGTTCTCTTTATTTCTTCTTCTTCATAAGCCACCAAGGTATCACCAACTGAAAGGTCTGCGAAATTTTTGATAGTCAATCCACATTCCATATTACTTGGAACTTCTTTCGCATCATCTTTAAAGCGCTTCAAACTTCCTAATTCAGCAAAAGCACCTTCTTGCCTTGGATACAATAATATACCATCTCGGAAAATGCGCAATTTAGCATCTCTCTTAATTCTACCTTCCAAAACAAAACATCCCGCAACAGTTGCTTTGTCAAATTTGTACACTTCTCTAATTTCAACTGTAGCAACTTCTTTCTCTTCAACTTTTGGTTCCAACATGCCCTCCATAGCGCTTTTGATTTCATCAATAGCATTATAAATAATGGAATACATTTTTATTTGAACTCCTTCGTTATCTGCTAATCTGCTTGCTTGAAGAGACGGACGAACATTGAATCCAATTAAGATTGCATCAGATGCAGTTGCTAATAATACATCACTTTCAGAAATTTGTCCAACACCTTTATGCACTACCCTCACTGCAATTTCATTAGTTGATAGTTTTTGTAAACTATCACTCAATGCCTCAACAGATCCATCCACATCACCTTTAATAATAATATTGAGTTCTTTGAAATTTCCTAATGCTAAACGACGGCCAATTTCATCCAATGTAATATGCTTTCTTGCACGCAATCCTTGTTCACGAAATATCTGTGCTCTTTTAGTAGCCACTTCTTTCGCTTCGGATTCATCAGAATACACTTTAAATTTTTCACCTGCTTGTGGCGCACCATTTAATCCAAGTAATACAACAGGAGTTGATGGTGGTGCTGTATCAATTCGTTGATTACGCTCATTAAACATGGCTTTTGCACGACCAAAATATTGACCCGATACAATTAAATCTCCTTGCTTTAATGTTCCGTTTTGAACAAGAATAGTTGCAACATAACCGCGACCTTTATCTAATGAAGCCTCAATAATAGTTCCAGTCGCTTCCTTATTTGGACTTGCTTTTAAATCAAGTAATTCTGCTTCTAATAATATTTTTTCTAGTAACGCATCAACATTCAATCCTTTTTTTGCACTTAATTCTTGTGATTGAAATTTGCCACCCCATTCTTCTACTAAAATATTCATTTGAGATAACTGCTCATAAATCTTTTTTGCATTTGCACCTTCTTTATCAATCTTATTTACCGCAAAGATCATTGGTACATTTGCTGCCTGTGCATGACTAATTGCTTCTTTTGTTTGAGGCATCACAGCATCGTCTGCTGCAACAACAATTACTGCTATATCTGTAACTTTTGCACCACGTGCACGCATAGCCGTAAATGCTTCATGACCAGGTGTATCTAAGAAAGTGATATGCTTTCCGTTGGGTAATGTTACTTCGTATGCGCCTATATGCTGTGTAATTCCACCTGCTTCACCGGCAACAACATTGGCACTTCTTATATAATCTAGCAATGAAGTTTTACCATGATCTACATGACCCATGATTGTAACAATTGGTGGGCGGCCAGTTAATTCCGCTTCTTCATCCTCATCATCTTCTTCATCTATTTCTTCAGCATCATCCACTCCAATAAATTCAACTTCAAAATTAAATTCGCCAGCTACTAATTCAATTACTTCTGCATCCAATCTTTGATTGATAGAAACCATAATTCCTAAACTCATACACTTGCCAATTACATCAGCAAAGCTTACATCCATCAAATTTGCCAGTTCACTTACAGTAACAAATTCTGTTACTTGCAATTTATTATCCTCTTGTACATCGCCAACTGATTCAGCGGCTTCATCTCGTTTCGCTCTTCGATATTTTGCCTTTAAACTTTTCCCTCTACCACCTGCCCCTGCTAGCTTAGCCTGTGTTTCACGAATTTTATCCTGAATTTCTTTTGCATCAATTTCTTTGTCTTCTCGACGAGGTTCATTTGCGCCTCTTCTAAATCCTCCTCCTCTTTGATTCTGCGATGGACCTCCACTTCTTTGTCCACCAGCTTGCGGCCCGGGAATTCTTTGTTGATTATTTCCTGATCCTCTGTTGAATCCTCCGCCTGGCTGATTATTCCCTCTGTTAAAACCACCACCCGGCTGTTGATTGTTTCCGCTTGATTGCTGACCGCCTTGACGCTGATCGGTTGTTCCCTTCCTGTCAACAGGAATACGTTTTCTTTTGCGTTTCTCATCCCTACTAACAGGTTTTGGACGAGTATCACTATCAATAGGTAATTCAATCTTTCCTAAAATTTTAGGACCGGTAATTTTTTCTACTTCAATATTTTCAATAACAGGAGGTGCATCTTCTTGAGGCTGAACAATTTTTTCTTCAATTACAGGTGCAACAACCTTTTTAATTTCTATTTTATCTTCTTTAGTTTTCTTAGAAGATTTTTTTGTTTCTTGTTTTTGCTCTTCAACCTTTTCGACTTTCGGCTCTTCTATTTTTTTAATTACTTTTTTTGGTCTTGTTGAAGAATCTATTG
>CAILAF010000306.1 GCA_903832075.1 uncultured Chitinophagaceae bacterium | reverse complement strand
ATTGTAGAAATGATGCCATCTGCATTTATCTTTCTGACTATGTGAGAAATGCCCCCATCTGTAAAGTAGATATTGCTAGAGTTATCAATTGCAATTCCATAAATGGTTAATTCCGCCGTACTTGCCTGTTCTCCATCATTAGTATTGCTAAATCCTCCGGTACCAGCGAATGTACTAATAACACCGTCTGTATTGATTTTTCGAATAACATTATTGCCCTGATCCGCAATGTAGATATTACCTATTGCATCAACACACAAATCCGTTGGATTATTTAATTCAGCATCAGTAGCTTGCCCATTATCACCAGTATAACCAAGGGTACCATTTCCCGCAATTGTACTTATAACTCCTGAAGTGCTAACCTCCCTAATCCTATTATTGAATGCATCTGCAATAAATAAATTGCCGAATCTGTCAAAATGTATATAAAAAGGATTATTTAATTCAGCAGAAGTTGCAGGTATATTGTCCATATTATATCCTGCACTATCAATACCTGCTATTGTCGTAATTATACCGGTTTGTCCTTTACTTAGATAAGGAATTATAAGCAGTATTAAGATTATTTTTTTCATTGAGGTCGCTATTTGACCACATAAAATTAAAGTATTTTAAGAAAATAAAATTGATTAGAGTATTTGTTTTTCATAATATTCATTACATTTGATATTGCAACATCGTCAATATACTATTTATGGCTTCAGCAATTGTATGGGATAGGGCAGGTTGTACGCCGCTTCAACCAAATGTTTCTTGTCGACTAAATTCTGGCACATTAAGCACAGCCTCTTTGTACAGCAGTATCCTCGGCGCAGCCGATGGTACACAAACAAACTGCAGCGAGTACTCTAGACTATAGTAGCATTTCAAGTTTTTAGGAAAGTGGTGAGCCACCCAAACCTTGCTGTCAATATCCATCCTATTGTTTTACGATCTTCTTTACCGTTTTATTTCCTTCTTCATCTATTATTTCTAATAAGTACATGCCTGTAGGCAGTGTACTTAAAGATATACTATTGTTGCCCTCTTTTAGTATGCCTTGCTGTAGTGTGCCACCAACAATGTTTTTTAAGTAGTAATTTGTTTGTTGCGTTATGTTGTCTATATGCAGTTGGTCGTTTGTAGGGTTAGGATAGATTTTTGTTTCTGTTTTTACATTTTCAATCTCCACGGATAAGTAATTACACTGTGCATAATTTACTTTTCGAATACGACCACTAGTTGTGCCAACATCAGTTATATATAAATTATCACAAGAATCAGTTGCAACACCGCCCGGGTAATCAAATTCCGCATCTGTTGCATTACCTCCATCGCCACTGTGACCGGCAATGCCATTTCCTGCAACTGTAGAAATAACGCCCGCACTATTTATCATTCTCACACGATAATTATAGAATTCCTCGGCGATAAATAGATTATTAAATTTATCAATGGTAATGTGACCCGGATCAAATTGAGCACTAGTAGCTGCAATATTATCGCCGTTGTAAGTGTAGGCAGAACCTGTGCCTGCATAAGTTGATATTATTTTTGAAGCGCTGATTTTTCTAATTCTAAAATTACCCCAGTCAGCTACAAATAAATTATTCATTTTATCAATTGTTAAACCCCAAGGTAACCACAACTGAGCTGCACTAGCAGGACCATTATCACCATTATACCCATAAACTCCTGTACCAGCATAAGTGGAGATAATTCCAGCAGAGTCGATTTTGCGGACTCTATTATTTTGATTGTCTGTAATAAATAAGTCACCCGACCTATTAAAACACAAACAT
>CAILAF010000305.1 GCA_903832075.1 uncultured Chitinophagaceae bacterium | reverse complement strand
TGTCAATGAGATTTCATCATAGCCATCCAAACTATGAATGATGGTAAATGACTTATCAGTTTGTTGCAACAAATAATTATAAATTCTTGCCATCTCTAAATTATAAACACCAACCAATTGATAAGCAGGAGAAGCAGGATTCACCATCGGTCCAAGCATATTGAAAAATGTTCTGATACCTAAATTTTTTCTGATAGGTCCAACTGCTTTTAATGCCGGATGAAATAATGGTGCATGTAAAAAACAAATATTCACTTCTTCAATTTCGTGTTTTAATTTATTTACATCATTACTCATTTTGTAACCTAACTGTTCCATCACATTTGAAGCACCGCTGACAGATGTTGCTCCGTAATTTCCATGCTTCGAAACTTTTTGTCCGGCACCTGCAACAATAAAACAACTGAGTGTTGAAATATTGAAAGTATTTTTCCCATCACCACCTGTACCAACAATATCAATGGTTTTATGATTACCCAAATCAACCTTCACACATAACTCTAACAATGCATCCCGAAAGCCCTGTAACTCAGCAATGGTAATACTTCGCATAAGATAAACCGTTACAAAAGAAGTGACTTCACTTTCATTATACATTCCTTTCGAAATATTAATTAAAGTTTCTTTTGCCTGCTCTTGTGAAAGCGTTTTGTGTTCGAATAAAAATTGTAAAATCTTTTTCATGCTTATTTTTTTAACCAATTTCTCATAATTATTTCTCCATCCGGAGTTAACACACTTTCGGGATGAAATTGAACTCCCTGCACATCATACGTTTTATGTTGTAATGCCATGATGAAATTATTTTCATCTCTTGCTATTATTTCTAATTCTTCAGGAAAATTTTCATTATCAACAACCCATGAATGATAACGGCCAACTTCTATTTCTTTTTGCAATCCATCAAACAATTGTGATTTTACATTTGCCAATTGAATCTTAGTAGCAATTCCATGATAAACTTTTGAAAGATTAGTCAATGTTCCGCCAAAAGCCTGACCAATCGCCTGATGCCCCAAACACACGCCCAGTATGGATTTTGTTGCAGCATATTCTTTTATCAATGGCAATAATAATCCGGCCTCTTCAGGAATACCGGGACCCGGCGATAAAATTATTTTATCGTACTCATTTACTTTTTCTAAAGAAATTTCATCGTTACGATACACATCAACTTTTTCATGCGTGATTTTTTCAACAAGATGAACTAAGTTGTAAGTGAATGAATCGTAATTATCAAAAACTAAAATTTTCATATCAAATTTTTTCTGCGATAACGATCGCTTTTTTTAATGCTCCCAATTTATTATTTACTTCCTGCAACTCACTTTCTGGATTACTTGCTGCAACAATTCCTGCACCTGCCTGATAAGTGAGGGTATTATTTTTACTTAAAAAAGTACGGATCATAATAGCATGATTACAACTTCCATCAAACCCCATAAATCCCAATGCACCGCCATAATAACTGCGCGCAGTTGGTTCATATTCATCAATCAATTTCATAGCTTTAAATTTCGGCGCACCGCTCAAAGTGCCTGCTGGAAAGGTTTTAGCTAATAATAAAAATGGATTGGTACCTTCTTTTACATTACCAATAACTTCGCTTACCAAATGAATAACATGACTATAAAAATGTACTTGTTTAAAATAATTTACATGCACTTCATCGCACATTCGGCTTAAATCATTTCGAGCTAAATCAACCAACATTACATGCTCTGCATTTTCTTTTGCATCTAATAATAATGCTGCTGCTGCTGCTTCATCAATCTTATCATCACCAGTTCTTTTGAAAGTTCCTGCAATAGGATGAATGATCGCTTTTCCGTTTCTAATAATGATCTGACTTTCAGGTGATGACCCCATTAATTTATAATCCCCATAATCAAAGAAAAATAAATACGGTGATGGATTTACGTTGCGCAACGAACGATATACATTAAATTCATCGCCAATAAATTTTTGCTGAAACCTGCGACTAAGAACGATTTGAAACACATCGCCACGCATGCAACTTGCGATTCCTTTCTTTACCATCTCAACATAATCTTCATTTTTCATGTTCGAAGTTTCATCACCTTTTAATGCAAAAGGAAATACCGGAACATCTTTACTTTTAATTAAACTTTCTACAAACGCAACGTCAGTTTCTAATCCTTCAATTTTATTTTCGCATAAAAATAATTCATCTTTAAAATGATTAATGGCAATTACATACTGATACAAACGATAGCGCATTAAAGGAATAGCATTTAGCATTTCGCCTTTAACATTTAGCTTTATTGTATCGAAAAATTGTATCGAATCAAAACTTGCATAACCAAATAAACCTTGTGCAAATTTTGCTTCTTTTTCTGTTTCAGTAATTTCAAAACGTTGCATAAAATCCCATAACTGTTGAGGCACTTCCTGCACATTTTTTATATCAGCACGTTCATGTTTTTGATTTGGATTCTTAAACTCATTACTTTTTGTAGAAGTAATTTCCATGCCTGCAATTGCATTAATACAAATAAACGAATAACTAT
>CAILAF010000304.1 GCA_903832075.1 uncultured Chitinophagaceae bacterium | reverse complement strand
TATGCGGAGAGAGAGGGATTCGAACCCCCGGACCTGTAACAGTCAACGGTTTTCAAGACCGCCGCATTAGACCGCTCTGCCATCTCTCCGAGTGCAAAATAATGGTAAGGAAGCGTATCATCCAAAAAAATAAAAAAGATATTTAAAGTGAATGCTGCTGTTGCAATAATTGTCGTAATTTTCTTCTCAATTATTGTCTATGAAAAAAGTATCTCAACTTCTTTCCCGTAAAGGAAATAATGTTATTTCTGTTGAAGGATCCGCAACTGTTTTGGATACGCTGAAATTAATGGTTGAAAAAAATATTGGATCAGTCGTAATTACAGATAACGGAAAATATATTGGACTCCTTACTGAACGAGATTATGCCCGTAAAGTTGCTTTAATGGGGAAATCATCCGGCGAAACATACGCATCAGAAATTATGAGCACCGATTTACCGAGGATCACTGCAGACACTTCTATCGAAACATGTATGCAATTGATGAGTGATAAAAACATTCGTTACCTGATTGTATTTAATGCAAATAATGAATTAAACGGTATCGTTTCAATGAATGATATTATTTATGAAACCATCCACTCACAAAGAGAAACTATTGAAGAATTGCGTAATTATATCCAATCATAAAAATTACATTTCTCGAAAACTGCAATGATTATCTTTGATATCTCATGCGGCATTTAAGTGTACTCAATAAATATTTCTGGAAGTATCGTACCCGTTTATTCTTAGGTATTCTTTTTATTATTTTATCTAACTACTTCCGTATTCTTACTCCACAAGTTTCGGGTTATGTAATTGATAAAGTTGAACAACAAATTCAACAAACTACTAAAGCTAATGTTGTTCAGAACAAAAAGCACGAGGCTAATTATAATGCATTAGTGCAAAAGTTTATTGCCTTTGTGGAAAGTGGTGAAAACAGTTTAAGCACTTATCTGATTTATTGTGTTTTTACATTATTGTTATTAGCAGCATTAAGTGGATTCTTTATGTTTTTAATGCGACAAACAATTATTGTAATGAGTCGTTTTATTGAATATGATCAGAAGAATGAAGTGTTCAATCATTATCAAAAATTAGATACCGGTTTTTATAAAACACATAGCACCGGCGATTTGATGAATAGAATTACAGAAGATGTAAGTAGAGTAAGAATGTATGTTGGTCCTGCGCTGATGTATTTCATCAACCTCGCTGCTACCATAGGTTTCAGCGTTTTCTTTATGTTGCATGAAAATTGGCGGTTAACTTTATATGTATTAGCACCATTACCTTTTTTGGCTATTACTATTTATTATGTAAATACTATAATCAACAGAAAAAGCGAACGAATACAAGCTTTATTATCTGATTTAACAACCACTGCGCAAGAATCTTATTCCGGTATTCGTGTGATAAAATCTTTTGTGCAAGAAAAAGCGATGTTGAATTACTTTAACAAGAATAGTAACGATTATAAAAAGAATGCAATTGGATTAGCGAAAGTTGAAGCAGTTTATTTTCCATCAATGGCATTGTTGATTGGATTAAGCACATTATTAACCATTGCAATAGGCGGATGGTATTTAATTCATCATCAATATAATGTTACAGCAGGAACAATTACTGAGTTTGTAATTTATATTAACATGTTGACGTTTCCGGTAAGTGCTATTGGTTGGACGGCCAGTATGATTCAGCGCGCAGCAGCATCTCAAAAAAGGTTGAATGAATTTTTACAAACAGAATCATTGATTAAAGATGAAATGCCATCATCAACACACCAAACATTAAAAGGTGATATTGTTTTTGATGATGTTTCATTTACTTATAATCATACCGGTATCACTGCTTTACAAAATATCAATCTGCATATTAAAGAAGGAAATAAAATTTTATTGTTGGGAAGAACCGGTTGCGGAAAATCAACATTGGCACAATTACTTTTGCATTTTTATAATCCGACAAAGGGAAATATTTTAATTGGTGGAAAAAGTATTAATCAAATTCCTTTAAAAGATTTACGGCAACAAATCAGTTATGTTCCGCAGGATGTTTTTTTGTTTAGCGATAGCGTTGCCGATAATATTAGTTTTGGTTTAGCGGAAGAAACTTCTTTATCAACTATTGAAGCAGCTGCATCTTTTGCAAGTGTGCATAAAGAAATTATTGGCTTTAATGAACAATATAACACTATGATAGGCGAGCGAGGTGTTACTTTAAGCGGCGGACAAAAACAAAGAATATCTATTGCAAGAGCATTGATAAAGAATCCTCACATTATTGTGTTTGATGATTGTTTAAGTGCTGTAGATGCAAAAACAGAAAATGAGATCGTACAAAATTTATCTAAATTCTTGAATGATAAGACAGCTATCCTTATCACTCATAGAATATTTTCTTCTTTTCAATTTGATAAAATTATCGTGATGGAAGATGGTTCAATAGTGGAAGAAGGAACACATGAGCAACTGATTCAGCAAAATGGTTATTATGCAGAATTATATCGCTTACAAAAATCTCAAATGCAATAGCATATTACTTGATGATTAATTGCGTTATGTTTTTAAGCATAAATCTTTCTCGTAAAATTTTGGTAATTCATAAACAATACTATATTTGCTTCGCTTTTAATTCATTAGCTAACTAAAACTAATTTACAGTGGCGTACGAGAATACCGAAAAGAAACAGGAAAGTGTTTACAGTAAACGTATCAGAGCAGGCAAAAGAAGAACTTATTTCTTTGATGTAAGAGCAACTCGCGGTAACGATTATTATTTAACCATTACTGAAAGTCGTAAACGTTTTGATAATGATGGTTATGACAGACACAAGATCTTTTTATACAAGGAAGATTTTAATAAGTTCTTAAAAGCATTAACTGAGACTGTTGATTATGTGAAAACAGATTTAATGCCTGATTTTGATTTTGATGCTTTCAATCATGAATATAATGAAGGTGAACCAACCACTGAAACAGTAACAGAACCTGCTGAAGCCGAAACTCCGGTAACTGCAGTAACTCCTGCACCTGTTGTTACAGAAACTCCAGCAGAAAACAATTCCAATAACCATTCTACTGAAGAAGTAGATAAATGGTAACCAACCAAAACTAACATTAGTAAAAGCCTTTTCATCTGAAGAGGCTTTTTATTTTTACAATTCTTTTATCATCCACAGGTCGCATCCTGTATGTCCGCTATTTCCCATCGGACATTTTAAATATTCAAACCCAAACTTCTCATATACTTTAACTGCATTACGTAGTTCGGGCATTGTTTCTAAATATACTTTTTTATATCCCAATGCTTTGGCAGTTTGTAAACAATGGTCAATCATCATTCTTCCCAAACCCTTTCCACGTGCATCTTTGCTCAAATACATTTTTACTAATTCACAAACAGCTTCCGGTAAATTGGCAGTAGGAAAGATGCCTGCTCCACCAATAATTTGATTATCTGATTCAGCAATAAAATATTTACTATTGGGAGTTGATTGAAATAATTCAAATAAATGATCGGTAGTAATATCAAAATAAACGGTACCGG
>CAILAF010000303.1 GCA_903832075.1 uncultured Chitinophagaceae bacterium | reverse complement strand
TATACAGATTATTATTAACATCGATAGCAGTTATAGATTAATTGATCTCAAAAAATATTTTGGTATTTTCCGGCTTTTGTATATTATTGTTATCACATTATTAATGAATTCATTAAATAAAGGTTATTTTTTAAGCTAATATTAGCAGATAGCTAAAATCACAATCCTTAATTAATTCTTCATTTTTTCTCTTTTTTAAAATTCAGGCATCCTCTGCCAAGCCTCATTGAGATAAATTTTCAATGAAACAGTAACCCTTTTCTACATAAAAACTAACCCTTTATGAAGCTTTTTGCGAAACTCAGTTTGGTTCTAATTTTATTTTTTTTTGTATCCTCTTTTTTAAATGCTCAAGTAGGTATTGGCACAACAACTCCTAATGCATCTGCTAAATTAGATGTAACCAGTACAACGAAAGGTTTTTTGCCTCCAAGAATGACCGCAACACAAAGGGATGCCATTGCGTCTCCTGCAGCTGGATTAATAATTTATTGTTCTAATTGTGGAACAGGCGAACCAGAATATTATAATGGTTCATCATGGGTAAATATGATAGGAGGTGCAGCAGCATTAGTAGTATCCATTCCAACAGTTACAACAACTTCTATATGTATGAATCCAACAGCAGCATCAGCAACTAGTGGTGGAACAGTCACTTCAACAGGTGGTGCTTCTATAACCGCTGAGGGTGTTTGTTGGAGTACAACATCAGGTAGTGAATCTGTTAGTGGCAGCCATACAAGTGATGGTGTTTCTTCTCCTTTTACAAGTAGTATTACCGGTTTAACAAATGGAACTACTTATTATGTTAAAGCATATGCTACCAATAGTGTGGGTACCGCATATGGTAGTGAAACTACTTTTACTGCTTCAGTTTCAACATTAGCAGTTGGTCAAAGCTATCAGGGTGGAATTATAGCTTACATATATCAACCTGGTGATCCTGGTTTCGTTTGTGGTCAAGTACATGGCTTAATTGCTGCAACAGCAGATCAAAGCACAGGAATTCAGTGGTATAATGGTACTAATACAACTACCGGAGCCACAGGAACGGCATTAGGAACCGGATTAGCTAATACTAATGCAATCATCACGAATCAGGGAGCAACTCAAACAAATTATGCAGCAGGGTTAGCAAGGGCATATAATGGAGGTAGTTATAATGATTGGTATTTACCTAGTCAAGATGAATTAAATAAATTGTATCAAAATCGAGTTGCTATTGGTGGTTTTAACATCACTAATAATGTTGGTCAATATTGGAGTTCTACAGAATTTAGTGTATCCAGAGCAAATTTTCAGATCTTTTATGGTGGTGGGACAATGCTTGACGATAATAAGAACCAGTTATTCTTTGTTCGTGCTGTTAGGTCATTTTAACTATTAAATTAATTTTCAGAAAAGTATTTATATGGGTAAACATCTTTTATTAATTTATATATTCTCTGCTCTTTCCGTTTTTGTAAAAGCACAATTATATGTAAATGATGGGGAAACCATTACTATTTCTACATCAGGAGATTTAAACTTGCAAGAAGATTTAAATAATAATGGAACTATTACAAACCTTACATTGGGTGGAGTAAATGCACAAAACATAAGTGGTAATGGCACAATCAATACATTGATTGTAAATAAAAGTGCAGGAACAGCAACAGGTATAGGTGGTATGCAAACTATTACTTCCACTATCACACCTACAGCAGGAACATTAGCGGCAAATGGATATATAACCTTAGCATCTACATCAAGTGGTTCAGCAAGTATATCGCAAGGGAGCGGTTCATATTTAACAGGTAATGTAAATGTGCAGAGATTCATTGGCAGTAGTGCACAATGGAGAATGATTGGTTTTCCATTTACTCAAGCAACGAACAT
>CAILAF010000302.1 GCA_903832075.1 uncultured Chitinophagaceae bacterium | reverse complement strand
CCAAAAGATCCTTTAAAACGTTTTCCTTTTGCTGTTTTTTTGTCACCTCTGCCCATTGTTTTATTTTTTAGTTGATTGAGATATTTCACAAAAATAAAAAATCCCGCCGAAGTAGCGGGACTTTTAATTCGCTTTGTAAGAATTAAAGTTTACCACTCAATTCTTTACCTGCTTTAAAGCGTGCAACTTTTTTAGCTTTAATTTTAATCGCAGCACCTGTTTGCGGGTTACGACCTGTACGAGCAGCACGTTTAGATACTGAGAAAGTTCCAAAACCAACCAAGGTAACTTTACCACCACCTTTTAAAGTTTTAGTAACTGCTTCTACAAATGAATCCAAAGCAGCGTTCGCTTGTGTTTTAGTAACGCCAGCATCTTCGGCAATCTTTGCAATCAATTCAGCTTTGTTCATAGTTATTTTTTTAATGAGTTATTTAACTAGAACAAATGTAGATGCTTTTATCAATCAACAAAATATTTTTTGTCATATTTTAGAATCATAAGAAAACGCTAAAATCCTTATTTGGTGTGTGTTTGATAAGTTTTTAATTTTTGTAAAATGATTTAATAAAAATACAATTTCGCTGAAATGCAGTCTGAGCAAGGGTTTTAGCGATTGTTCGTTAAAATCCTTTAGGGATAAGGGTTTGAGAGAAATATAGTGAAGTTTTGCGATTGACAAAATTATCTTCATAAAGTTTCCACACTTAATGCACAACGCGCATTAATGAACGAAATCCGGCAAAACGATTGCCCCAAGTATTCAATGCATCTTGGCGTAATGCCAATGCAAATTCATCAATATATTTTTTATAATCTTCTTCTGTTGCTGCAAAATATTGTGTTGCATAAGTAACGCCATCGCTTTCATCTGTTTCCAATACTTGTACAAATTGAAATTTTGTAAAACATCCAGAACTCATTACTTCCGGAATATGTTTTTTTTTCATCCAATCAACCCAAGCTTCATGAATGCTGAGTTCAACTTTTATAGTTACATTATAAATGAGCATGATTATTTTTTTATTTCTGCATAAATCGGACAATGATCGCTTTGTTTTACTTCAGGATAAATATCTGCAGCTACAATATCATTTTTTAAATTCTCTGTAACACTGATGTAGTCTATTCTCCAGCCTTTGTTTTGTAAACGCACAGTTGGAAAACGCTGACTCCACCAACTATATTTATGTGCAGTTGTTGGATGAACATGACGGAATGTATCAACAAAACCATTCAACAAAAATCTTGTCATCCATTCTCTTTCTTGCGGTAAAAATCCTGATGAATTTTTATTTCCTTTTGGATCATGAATATCAATGTCATGATGTGCAATATTATAATCACCGGTGATAATTAATTTTGGTCTTGATTTTTTTAACTCATTTAAATAATCTAAAAATTCATCCAACCATTTGTATTTATAGGTTTGTCGTTCATCACCACTTGTTCCCGATGGGAAATAAGCATTAATTAAAGTAATGTTTCCAAAATCTAATCGTATCACTCTTCCTTCAAAATCACTTTGTTCTTTTTTATGACCATATTCAACAAAGTCGGGTTTTATTTTTGTAAACACTGCAACACCGCTGTAACCTTTTTTTTGTGCAGAGAACCAAAAAGTTTCAAAACCTAATGCTTCAATACTTTTATAATCAACATCATCTTTATTGGCTTTGGTTTCCTGAATACAAATAATATCTGCAGGATCAGTTTTTAACCAATCAATCAAACCTTTTTTTATTGCAGCACGAATGCCATTGGTGTTGTATGAAATAATTCTCATGATTTTATTTATTGTTGCAAGATAATTATCATTTTCATTTGCTTGCTTTGCCCGAACTTTATTCTTTAGAAATTTATTTATGGCAGAAAAAGAAAATATAGTTCCAATAAAAGAACATTTTTATTTAGAAGGTCCGAAATCAAGAATGTGGGAATTGCGTTTTGCATGGAAAGTATTCAAGGAATTTATTAAAGGATTCAGAACATTACATTTTGTTGATCCATGCATTACTGTTTTTGGCAGTGCACGTTTTACTGCGAATCATCAATATTATAATGTTGCCAGAGAATTTGGTAAACGCATAGCACAATTGGGTTTCACCACTATGACCGGTGGTGGCCCCGGAATTATGGAAGCCGCCAACAGAGGCGCTTTTGAAGCAAATGGTGAATCAATTGGTTGTAATATTAAATTGCCATTCGAACAAAAATTAAATCCTTATGTAAATATTTCTATCACATTCGAACATTTTTTTGTAAGAAAAGTAATGTTGGTAAAATATTCGTATGCATTTATTATTATGCCCGGCGGATTTGGAACAATGGATGAATTTTTCGAAACCATTACATTAATACAAACTAAAACAATGAAACAATTTCCAATTGTTTTATACGGTACAGCTTATTATGCTGAATTGATGAAAACGATTGAAGAAATGTCGCAAGAAGGAACCATTGCACCGGATGATATGAAATTAGTTTTATTAACCGATGATATTAATGAAGCGATTAATCATATTCAAACTTATGTTGAAAAGAATTATGCCAAACATCCAAGAAAGAAATTGTGGTGGTTATTTGAAAAAAATTAATAGATAATTGATGATTGATTTTTGCTTAAACTATTTTAAAATTACATTTTTGTAAAATGAAACGTATTCCAAAAAAAATAAAAAAGTTTTTAAAAATAACGGTATTCAGTATTGGCTTTTTATTGTTGTTAATGTTTTTATTGCCAATATTATTTCCCGAAAAAGTTTCACAAGAGATTAAGCAATGGACTAATAAAAGCATTAATGGCGAATTAAATTTTTCGAAAGCAAGATTGTCTTTCTTCAATCATTTTCCTTCGTTAACATTAACTTTATATGATTTTAGTTTAAAAGGTTCTAAGCCATTTGAAAAAGATACATTGATTGCCTCAAAAGAATTAGCATTAGGAATAAATTTAAAATCCATCTTTTCAAAAAGTATCAGCATCAGCGAAATTTATGTGAGTGGTGGAGATATAAATATTGAAGTGAACAAAAATGGCGAACCGAATTATAATGTTTATAAAGCAGATACAATACATCAAATAAAAAATCCGGCAGACACCGGAAGTGCTTCATTGCAATTAGAACATATTCAAATTGATAAAACCAATTTGGTTTATGATGATCGTTCTATTCCAATATTAATTACTGCCAAAGGATTTAATTATTCCGGTAAAGGTGATCTCAGCAAAGCTATATTCGACTTGGCTTCCAGCGTAAAGATAGATTCATTTGATTTGGATTATAATCAATCGCATTATATTGGTTCAAAAAAATTAAAAGCCAATCTCATTACAAAAATAAATACCAATTCATTAGCATTTATTTTTGAAAAAAATGATTTGGTATTAAATCATTTGCCTTTTCAATTCAATGGAAAATTTGAATTTTTGAAAAGTGGATACAATATGGATTTTACTATGAATTCTGATAATGCCGATTTGTATGATGTGTTAAGTGCATTACCACCGGAATATACACCATGGTTTTCGAAAATTGATGCCGGCGGTAAAACAGATATTGTAGCTTCCTTAAAAGGGAAATATATTGCCTCCGAAAATGCAGCGCCCGATTTTAATTTAAATATGAAAGTGCGCAATGGTTATTTGGATTATGATAAAGCTCCAACCACTTTAAAAAATTTGTATGTTGATTTTTCAACTTCATTACCAAAATTAAATACCGATAGTTTGCATGTTGATTTGGATTCGTTGTATTTTAATATGGATAAAAGTTATTTCGCTTCGCAATTTCATTTAACCGGATTGAATACGATGCTCATCAAATCAAAAGCAAAAGCCGAATTAGATTTGCTGAAACTGTCTCGTGGCATGGGTTTGCAGGGATTGGAATTAGCCGGTATTTATCGTTTGCAGTTTGACGCGAATGGAAAATATGAAACAAAAATTGTTCAATCCGGTGTTAGAAAAAAAGATACGATTGTTACCAGTATCCCCATTTTTCATTTTAATTCTTCTTTAGAAAATGGATTGATTAAATATAAAAAATTACCAAAGCCAATTGATAAAATAAGTTTTGTTTTAAAAGCCGAATGCAATGATAATGATTATAAACATGCTTCTTTAAGTGTTGAAAATATTAATGCAAATGTGTTGAGCGATTATATAAATGGGTTCATCAAAATAAAAGCAGGCGACATATTGCAAGTTGATGCCGATATAAAATCGTTGTTTCATTTAGCCGATGTGCAACAATTTTATCCGTTGGACAGCATGACTTTGAAAGGCGATCTCTTTGTTGATGTAACAGCTAAAGGAAATTTCGATCAAAAGAAAAAAATATTTCCTGTCACCAATGCTCAAATTAATTTGAAGAATGGAACAGTGCAAACAAAATATTATCCGCATCCAATTGAAAAAATAAATGTTAGTGCCAATGTGCAAAGCAAAAATGGTTCGTTAAAAGATTTAGTCATCAATGTATTGCCCGCCGCTATTGAGTTTGAAGGACAACCCTTTCAAATGCAATTGAACTTAAAAGATTTTTCGAACATAAAATATGATATCACTTCCAACGGAACCATCGACATTGGAAAGATCTACAAAGTATTTGCCATTAAAGGTTATGATGTATCAGGATTGGTGAAAGCCAATTTATCATTACGCGGTTTGCAAAGCGATGCAACATCTGGTCATTACGAAAAATTATTTAATTCGGGAACATTGCAAGTGAATGATCTGTCGCTTCATTCCGATTTATTTCCAATGCCGTTTTTAATTAACAAAGGTGTTTTTCATTTCGATCAGGATAAAATGTTCTTCGATCAGTTCAAAGCAAAATATGGTAATTCTGATTTTACATTGAATGGTTATTTGAATAACGTAATCAATTATGCTACTAAAAATAATGCACCATTAAAAGGAAATTTTGATTTAAAAAGTAATAATTTAATTATTGATGAATTGATGGCTTATGCCGATACTTCTTCAAAAAATAAATCAACATCAACTGGCGTAGTTATGATTCCTTCCAATTTATCTTTAACACTAAATGCAGATGCCAATAAAGTTGTTTATAACGGAATGGAAATAACAAAAGTAAAAGGGCAATTGATTATTGATAGCAGTAAAATGGAAATGAAACAAAGTGGCTTTACTATTATTGGTGCACCTGTTGTGATGGATGTAACTTATAAAACTGTTTCGCCAACTAAAGCGACATTCGATTATCATATCAATGCAAAAAATTTCGATATTCATAAAGCATACAAAGAAATAAAATTGTTTCACGATCTGGCAACATCAGCAGCATCGGTGCATGGAATTGTTTCTTTAGAGTATCAACTCTCCGGAAAATTAGATTCAAACATGCATCCTATTTATCCATCATTAGTTGGTGGTGGTATATTAACGTTGGGAAAAGTAAAAGTAAAAGGTTTAAAAATAATGAGCGCTGTAAGTAAAGCAACCAATAAAGACAGTTTAAATGATCCAGATTTAAAGGGCATTAATATTAAAACAAGCATTAAAAATAATATTATTACAATGGAAAGAACCAAGTTGCGCATTTTTGGATTTCGTCCCCGTTTTGAAGGACAGGTTAGTTTCGATGGCAAATTAAATTTAACTGGTCGAGTTGGTTTGCCGCCATTAGGAATTTTTGGAATTCCTTTTACCATTACCGGCACACAATCCAATCCCAATGTGCATTTGCGTAAGGAAAAGGATTCGGATAAATTAGAAGAAACAGAAGATAAGGAACAATAATAATTTATAGTGCTAACAACAAAAATTTAATGAAGAAAAAATTATTTTTCCTGTTAAGTACAAATTTTTTAGTAATTATTTTATTAGCACAAACTCAGAAAACATTTTGTAATCAATCTCCGAAAGATACTTTCTATGTAAAAATTGCTTCGCAATTACATTTACATTCGGGCGATACTTTAGCCGATATTGGTGCGGGAATGGGATATACCATTGTTAGAATTGCACATTATATGCCAGGTGTAATTTTTTATGAAGAAGACATCAAAAAAGGAGTACTCAAAAAATTTATTTATGAATACGAAAACAAAAAATCGTGTGCAAATGTTGATGTAAATAATTTTAGATTTTTTGTTGGCGATAAACAAAGTACCAAATTTCCGGATCATTTTTTTAAGAAAATTTTTATTGCCATTTCGGTACATGAATTTGAATTTAGAGAAGCCATGATGAATGACGTGAAAAGAATAATGCAAAATGATGGGAAATTATTTATTGTTGAAACATTTTATAAAACACCCGCTGCTAAACA
Organism: uncultured Chitinophagaceae bacterium; assembly: GCA_903832075.1. GTDB lineage: Bacteria > Bacteroidota > Bacteroidia > Chitinophagales > Chitinophagaceae > CAILAF01. Next base: position 392 of record CAILAF010000302.1, on the reverse strand, counting down.
AAGACATTGCGACAGAGCATTTATGCTGAAGCCTGAATTTTTTAAGTTGATGGATGATACCGGATTTGAATTGGTTAATGAAATACCATTAAGTGATGATATAAATAATTCAGAAAACGGAGAGGATAAAATTAAATACAATAATATTTTTGCAAGTTTTTTTGAGTTTAAGATTAAGCCCTAATTTAAAAAATATTTTTCTATTCTAAATTTTGTCTCAACCATTTTTCTGCTTCATCATAACTCATGCCTTTGCGTTTTGCATAATCTTCCAATTGATCTTTAGAAATTTTTCCAACACCAAAATATTGACTTTGCGGATGCGAGAAATACCAACCGCAAACCGATGATGCAGGATACATAGCAAGGCTCTCTGTTAGAGTGATACCAAT
>CAILAF010000301.1 GCA_903832075.1 uncultured Chitinophagaceae bacterium | reverse complement strand
TGCCTGTCATAAAAAAGAAATTTTTATACGCGGCCGATTTTGCAAATGCATCTTTGACAGAAATATTTTCGAAAGAAAAATTAAAATCATCGCAACTCCTAACTGCTAATTATTTTTCGAATGCTGTTTTAATGAACGATGGCAAATTAAATTTTACAACCGAAGCATTGCCATGGGAAGCGCAGATAAGTCAGTACCGCGATGCCATTGTTGTTGATGCCAATGGTGATAATCTTCCCGATATTTTATTAGTTGGAAATTATTACGATAATAATATTCAGATGGGAAGATATGATGCCGATTACGGAACATTGCTCATCAACAAAGGCAATGGGAAATTTGACACCGAAAAATTAAATGGATTGCTGATTAATGGACAAGTGCGCAAAATAAAACCGATCAAAATAAAAGATCAACCAAGTTTTATTTTGGCAAAGAATAATGATGCTGTTCAGATCATTCAATTTAAAAAACAGGATACTTTAAAACAGTAACCCATTTTGTTGTATCAGTTTCTCTGTTGCGATCGGTGATCATTAATTGAAACGGAATGGCAGGAGAAACTTTACCGTAATCTTTTGCATAATCTTTTAATGCATTTAAACCATCGTTAATAGCTGCATTTCCACCCATTAGTTTTGCTTCGAGGATATTACCCAATATCATTTTTTTAATAACGATATCGCCTTTTACAGGAATATCTTTTAATAAAGGAATGGCAACCATTGCTTCATATTTATTTTGTTCGGTGATATGAATGTTGAGCATAGGATAATCATTTATCACACCACCATTTGTTGCAATATGTTGTTTTAATTTATTTACTAAATCACCAACTTCTTTGTTTGACGGGTAATGATCAAATGATTTTTTTGTGGATAGCAGTGAAGAATCTTTCACTTTTGTTTCAGTAATATTCAATCCATAAATATTTTTCTTATCTTCTGTAAAATGTGTTAATGATTCAAGTATAATATTCAATTGTTTTTTTAATGTGAGCGCTTTAAAATAATAGTCAACTCTTTTTACAGGATTCAAACCTGTATTGAAGGCTTGGTATTGTAACTGGATAGCAGATGAATCTTTATTTATTAGAATGCTGTTTATTTCTCCTGCTAAACTTATATCACTTATTTCTGTTTGTATTTTAATGCCGAGTATATTTGATTTTGAAATTGTATAGTGCTTATTTTGAAAAGATAAACTGGCGTTATTATTACTCTCTCCTGGCCACCATTTTTTAATATCGCTACCTCGTTCAAATAAACGAACTACAGATGCGGATGGACAATTGATCGTTTTATATCCTGAAACTGTAATTGAAGACGGAATAAAAATAAAACTGCAAACGGTTGCAATTACCAAAACAATAATTAGAATAATAAATCCTTTTTTCATCATCAAAAAATTATCGCACAAAATAAGTATTCTAACAGCAAAAAAAATGATAAAAATTAAAGTTGTTGGCCATTATAAATTGTATTTTAGCCATTCATTCTAATGGTTTGTTTTTATGAAAAAGAAAATAATTTTTCTCTTCACATTTATTCTCCTTTCTTCTTTCAATTTTATAGAATCTCAAAC
>CAILAF010000300.1 GCA_903832075.1 uncultured Chitinophagaceae bacterium | reverse complement strand
CCTGGCAATATTGATTAAATATTCTAATGACTTTCTAATTTTAAAAATGTTTAATTATTGTTATGTTAATTTTATTTTGTAAACTTAGGTTTGTATAAACAATGTAGCTCTTCCAATACTAATTTCTCCCTCAAGCCATTTTAAATTTCTGCTGACACCTAATCAATTTATAATTTAATGGCCAAACCAATTACATAATTCATTGTTGCATTCACCTGATAGATAGGTTTACATATACATTCAACTGACCGTTCGCATATATCAATTGATTGGTAATGTTCATCCATTTTGCAGTGGAGAAAAATTTACGGTAATCATATTTCGCCAATAAATTAAACAGGGGGAGAAAAAGGCATCGAATAATTATTTGCAAAATCTATATAACTATTTGCCTGGGCAATAATTACAAAATTATTTTTTTGATATTGTAATTCGGTAAAAGAATAACCGTACAATGTTCCATTATCGGTTAATAACTGATGCCGAGTAATGATTGTAAAACGGAAGAAGGCTCTGCATTATAATCGACTGATTGTAATCTTGATTTATTGACTGAAGAATAACTTATTGGATTACCGATTTTGCTTCATAAGATAACCCGATTACAAGTCCCCAATTTAGTCCCCTGTAAAAATCAAAAAGCCATGAAACTTAGTAGTATCAAGGCTTTTAAAATTTTGTTTGGTAGCCGGTACGGGAATCGAACCCGTCTTTGCCCCGTGAAAGGGGGCTGTCCTAGCCGATAGACGAACCGGCCATTGGTTCTTTTAATCGGGTCGCAAAAATAGGTTCATGTTGCCTCTCTGCCAAAATTTTTTCTTTACGACTACATTATTATTCGGAATAGACATTTCAAATCGTCTAATTGTATAGATACTATTTGGATACAGAATGGATGCTGTAAGGATAAAGCCTAGATGGTATATAGAAATAGTATGAAAACAATTTTCAGAATATTCGCACTATAAGCATTGAAGTTTATGACATAATTAAGAAACATTTTATCGGATTACTAATTAATTGAAATAATCAAATGTTTATTTTCCGATAATGTTTATTTGCTGTAATACTGTAATTTTGCAGCCTATTATATTTATTATTTAAAATCTTTTTAAAATGAGTACAGTTAAAGTTGCAATTAATGGTTTTGGCAGAATTGGTCGTTTAGTGTATCGCCAGATATTTAATATGGATGGAATTGATGTAGTAGCAATCAATGATTTAACCAGTCCTAAAGTATTAGCCCATCTTTTAAAATATGATAGCGCACAAGGTAGATTTAATCATAATGTTTCTTCAACAGATAATTCTATTATTGTAAACGGACATGAAGTAAAAATTTATGCGCAAAAAGATCCTTCACAAATTCCTTGGGGTCAACACGGTGTTGATGTAGTAATTGAATCAACAGGTTTCTTTACCGATAAAGAAAAAGCTGAATTGCATATTAAAGCCGGTGCCAAACGTGTAGTTATTTCTGCACCTGCAACTGGTGAAATGAAAACAGTCGTGTTTAATGTTAATCATAATATTTTAGATGGTACTGAAACTGTTATCAGTGGTGCATCTTGTACAACTAACTGTTTAGCTCCAATGGCTAAAGCATTGAATGATGCATTTACCATTGAAGTAGGCAGCATGACTACCATTCACGCTTATACCAATGATCAAAATACTTTAGATGCACCGCATCCAAAAGGTGATTTAAGAAGAGCAAGAGCTGCTGCTGCTAATATTGTTCCTAATTCTACCGGCGCCGCAAAAGCAATTGGTTTGGTATTGCCCGAATTAAAAGGTAAATTAGATGGCAGCGCACAACGTGTTCCAACCATTACAGGTTCTGTAACTGAGTTAACTGCCATTCTTGCTAAGAAAACTACTGTTGAAGAAATTAATGCTGTAATGAAAGCTGCCAGCAATGAAAGCTTTGGTTATACAACAGATGAAATTGTAAGTACCGATATTATTGGTATCAGTTATGGTTCTTTGTTTGATGCAACTCAAACTAAAGTAATGACTGTTGGCGATAAGCAATTGGTAAAAGTGGTTAGTTGGTATGATAATGAAATGAGTTATGTTTCTCAATTGGTTCGCACAGTTAAATATTTTGCAGGATTGATAAGTAAATAATTTTTAGTGTTTGATACCAACAAAGTACTTCATTCAACTTTGTTGCGTCGCACACTTTTACTGCATAGCAATATTAAGCAAAGTCAAAAGTGAAAAGTTAAATTCCAAAACATACTTTTTGCTTTTGACTTTTCACTTTTAAATTTTTATTATGAGCAAATTCTCCGATCACAATTTCGCCAATCAAAAAGCATTGATACGTGTTGATTTCAATGTGCCGTTAGATAAACAAACTTTTGCCATTACTGATGATAATAGAATGCGTGCTGCCATTCCAACTATTCAAAAAATTTTGAAAGATGGGGGTAGCGTTATTTTAATGAGTCATCTCGGCAGACCAAAAGATGGTCCTGAAGAAAAATATTCACTCAAACACTTAGTAAATCATTTGAATGAATTACTGGGTTTTACAAACTCCCCTTCAGGGGTTGGGGGTGTAAAATTTGCAGATGATTGTATTGGTGCTTCTGCTGTAGAATTATCAGCATCTTTAAAAAATGGAGAAGTATTGTTATTAGAAAATCTTCGTTTTTATAAAGAAGAAGAAAAAGGTGATGAAGCATTTGCTGAAAAATTATCTAAACTCGGCGATGTTTGGGTGAATGATGCTTTTGGTACCGCACATCGTGCACATGCATCCACTGCTGTTATCGCGAAATATTTTCCTAAAGAAAAAAGATTCTTTGGTTTATTGATGGAAGCCGAAGTGATCAGTGCAGAAAAAGTTTTACATCAATCACAAAAACCATTCGTTGCAATTATAGGCGGCGCAAAGGTTTCAGATAAAATACTTATTATAGAAAATTTATTGGACAGAGCAACAGATATCATTATCGGTGGTGGAATGGCATACACTTTTATGAAAGCCGAAGGAGGTAAAATTGGTAATAGTTTATGTGAAGAAGACAGATTACAAACTGCCATTGACCTATTAAAAAAAGCAGAAGCAAAAGGTGTTTGTATTCATTTGCCGAGTGATAGTATCATTGCAGATAAGTTTGATGCGAATGCAAATATTTCTACTGCTCCATCAGATGAAATTCCGGATGGTTGGATGGGATTGGATATTGGTGCCAATGCCATTGAGCAATTCTCAAATGTCATCAAACACTCCAAAACTATTTTATGGAATGGGCCAATGGGTGTTTTTGAAATGCCTAAATTTCAACATGGCACAAAAGCAGTGGCAGTAGCTATTGCAGAAGCTACTGCAAACGGTGCATTTAGTTTAGTAGGTGGTGGCGATAGTGTTGCTGCCGTTAATCAATTTGGATTTGCAGATAAAGTAAGTTATGTATCAACAGGTGGTGGTGCAATGTTAGAATATTTTGAAGGAAAAGTATTACCGTGTATTGCCGCTGTGAATGAAT
>CAILAF010000299.1 GCA_903832075.1 uncultured Chitinophagaceae bacterium | reverse complement strand
AGATGCATATCCGGGGACTTATCGAAGACGGGATGCCAGTCCCGAAATCGCATTCATCAGCAACATTTGTGGCGGTTCAGGCCAATTAATAAAAATTCTACCACTTTTTTTTAATCAGATCGTTTTTTTATGTTTCACAAATGAATATCTGTTGCATAAATAAGCAAAATTAGAATATATTAAAATTCAACTTTTGCAAAACAAGTTGTGTTTCTGTACAGGCAAGGAATAATAGCAACTCTTGCACCTATTTGTTTTAAGTTTTTGGGCATAAACTCATAACCTTTATCCAAATTTTTTAAAGTAGAGGTTCGAACAATTTGTCCGTCAGGTGTAATTCCTTGTTCAGATAAAATTGCTTGCCGTTTTTCCTGATCGTTGTATAAAAAATGAATCGCGTTTCCAAAATTTACTATTCCGTATCCAATCAAGACATCGGTATTATCATCATATTGTGATTTTGAAATAATGTTACTCCATTCCATTTTATTATTGGCATCAAAAGAAAGAATGGCAATATTATCGGCATAATACCTTGTCACACCATTATAGCCATTATAACCATATCTTGACCAAGGATAACCATACGGTGAATTATATAAATAATACCCATTCAATGGAGAATAAGTTGGATTATTATAATCGTACCTATTAAAAGTGTTACCACGAGAAGTTGTGTATTCAGCTTCTGCCATCAAAATAAATCCTCCATCTCTTCTCATCACTATTTGTTTGATAAAATAATCATTGAATGCCATCTTAATAATGTTTTCTCCTCGTGCCTCATTTCTAAAATCATCATTGAATTCTGTTTTGTTATTGAAAAGTTCTTTGGCATTTTTTTCATCCCATATATAACTGAAAAGCCCATCAACATTACTCCTCCGTTGCTTACTAAAAAAAGAAGTAATTAAATAATGGTTATTGAAATTATCAATCTTAACATGAATATCATCTAAATAAATATTGTTAAGCTTGATATCATTCAATACAAAATTATCTGCATCTGCACTTTTTGTTACGATAGCAATTTTATTAATATTTTCGTTTTGACCAGTTCCTGCGGTACGAAGAAAAATAACTTCTCCATTATTTTCCACCTCAAAGTTTGACAATATTTCATTTCTGCCATTGGATGGAATAATCATTCGAGTTTTATGAATTAAGTTCAAATTTTTATCAAATAAAATTGTAACTGCAGCATGTGTTTTCTCATTCTTACCATTTACTTTATAAACAAGAATTTTTTGTTTGTCTTCACTATTAATAACATTATAAATTTTGTTGTTTGCTGCAAAGCTCATTTCTGTTGTATCAAGTTGCACTGGGTTGCCAACTTTTTTTCCAAAAGCATCAAACTTAACAGCCATGCAATACAAAATATTTTTTTTCTGATACTCATAAAACATGATAAAATAATCAGGATAATTTAAAAAATCGGTATTAAAAATATGATCAGGCAAAAAATCCATTCTTGTTTTGGCAATCATTTTCATGTCACCATCATACACTGAAATAAAATGAATATCATGCAACCCTTTATAAATAATAATGTTATCATTCATTTTTCCAATGATCTCATAATTAATACTTCGCATATCATCTCTATCCAATTCAGAATAGATAATTTGTTGCGCAGAAACTTTGCCAGCTATGAATAAGGTTAGTGAAAAGAGAATAATAATATTTCTCATGATAAGTAAATTTTACTCTTCAAAAATAAAGTTTAAAGGATTAGCTAATTGAAAATTAACACCAAAAGCACAATTCTTTTTGCAAAATTCAATAATTAGTTGTGTGGATAGATTTTACTTATACATTTGTAAGGAATAAGCAATCAAGTAAAATCTCATTTGTGAGCAAGCACATTAACAAGGTATCCGGAGTCGGTTTAATAATTGCATTAGGAATTATTTACGGCGATATCGGCACATCTCCTCTTTATGTATTTAAATCTGTAATTGGCGACCGAGTAATTACCAATGAATTGGTATTTGGTGGTATATCCTGTATTTTCTGGACATTAACGCTTCAAACAACATTTAAATATATTTTATTAACACTTCAAGCTGATAACAGAGGTGAAGGTGGAATTTTTTCATTATTTAGTTTAGTAAGAAGATATAGACATTGGTTATTTGTTCCCGCAATTGTAGGCGCTGGAACATTATTAGCCGATGGTATTATTACTCCACCTATTTCAGTTTCTTCTGCTGTTGAAGGATTAAGTGGTGTAAGAGGTTTGGAAAATACAATTGTTCCTGGTAACACTTTAGTTGTTAGTATCATCATTGGCATTATTGCGTTGGTTTTTATATTTCAACAATTTGGAACTAAAATAGTAGGTGGAACGTTTGGACCAATCATGTTTATCTGGTTTGTGATGTTAGCCGTATTAGGAGTTAATGAAGTTATTCAATATCCTACGATTATTAATGCTGTTAATCCAAAATATGCGATTGATCTTTTAACAAAATATCCCAATGGATTTTGGTTATTAGGCGCTGTATTTTTATGTACAACTGGTGCTGAAGCATTATACAGCGATTTAGGACATTGCGGAAGAAGAAATATTCAAATCAGTTGGATATTCGTAAAAACTACTTTAGTATTAAATTATTTCGGGCAAGGTGCATGGATATTATTAAGAGCCCAACCACATTTAGGAGAACTCAATCCTTTTTATGAAATAATGCCACATTGGTTTTTATTATCAGGAATTTTTATTGCAACTGCTGCAACAATTATTGCAAGCCAAGCATTAATAAGTGGTTCGTTTACTTTAATCAGCGAAGCAATTCGATTAAATTTTTGGCCCAAAGTAACCATTAAATATCCAACAGATATTCGCGGTCAAGTTTATATTCCAAGTATTAACTGGATTCTTTGTTTTGGATGTTTAGCTGTAATGCTATATTTCAGAGAGTCGGCTAATATGGAAGCAGCTTATGGTTTTTCTATTACCATTGCCATGCTAATGACAACCATTTTAATGTTCTATTATATGAAGTTCATTAAAAAATGGCATGCTATTATTATCGTATGCATTCTTTGCGTTTTTCTTACAGTTGAACTTTCATTCTTTATCGCAAATGTTGCCAAGATCAAAAAAAGATGGATGTTCTTAATTTTTGAATTCGGTATTATTGGTGTAATGTATGTTTGGTATAGAGCAAGAAAAATAAAGAATAGGTATGTTGAGTTTGTACGATTACAACATTATATTCCAATGATTAAAGAATTGAGTGAAGACATAACCATTCCAAAATATTCTACGCATTTGGTTTATATGACGAGTGCCAATAACTCAAAAGAAATTGAACATAAAGTTATTTATTCCATATTAAATAAAAAACCAAAAAGAGCAGATGTGTATTGGTTTGTACATGTTGATGTATTAGATGATCCATATACCATGGAATACAGTGTTGATCATATTGTTAGCGATCATTTGATTCGCGTAGAATTCCGGTTAGGCTTCAGAGTGGAACACAAAATAAATCTCATGTTCCGCAAAGTTGTACAAGATTTAGTTGCCAACAAAGAAGTAAATATTAAGAGCCATTACGAAAGTTTGGAAGGAAATGATATTATTGGCGATTTTCAATTCATTGTTATGGAAAAATATTTAAGCCATGATATTGAATTACCTTTCTTTGAACGCATCATTATGAAAATCTATTTCTGGTTGAAAGAAATTTCATTAAGCGAAGAAAGAGGTTTTGGTCTAGATGTTAGTAATGTAACTGTTGAAAAATTCCCACTGATTGTTGCACCTGTTTCAAAAATTGATTTAAAAAGAATCGGGATGCGCTAATATTTTTAATCTTTGGTTTTACTGAATTAAAAACAGAACTTTAGAAAAACAAGTTTTGTTTTGACTATCATTCTTTATATCATACTTGGTTACATTGTTGTAAACGTTATTATTTATCTCATCCAGGATAAACTCATTTTCAAACCTGAAAAATTACATCAGTCATTTGAATATAAATATGATGTTCCGTTTGAAGAATTATTTTTTGATGTTGCACCCGGTGTTCGTATTAATGGTTTACATTTTTTT
>CAILAF010000298.1 GCA_903832075.1 uncultured Chitinophagaceae bacterium | reverse complement strand
TATCCTTAAAGCTTTTCGGCATCCGTTTATAACTTTTAATTAAATTGTTTATTCCGATTTTATTTATTGTAATCATAGGAATCATATTATTAACATAAACATTTTTAATATTTAACCCATACTCACTGCCAGAAAGATCATCAATCCCTCCAGCAGGTATTCTTTAAAATTTTTCTTTTCTACATGCGGATGGTGATGTACTTCCATAGTTTTAATTTCTGATTCAGTAAATGAAACGGCTTCTACTCCCGACTCCGGACTCAAGACTTCCGACTGTTCTTCCGGACTTTCTGTCTTCCCGTCTTCCCGACTTTCTTCTATTTTTTCCTCTTCACTCATACTTAATTATCTTTCATTTTATGCCAGAAAAAAGCAATAGCAAAACCTAAAACTAAATACACAAGTATTTTTATTATTCGGCCTTTGGTAGTATTATTCATTTTCTAAATGATATTCTTTTTGAATTAAAGCCAGCAATTGTTGACCATTCTTTTTAAGATCATCTTCACTGCCTGCAATCACGCTTCTCAATGTTCGCATATACTGTGCATAACCGAATAGTTTTGCTAAATCGTCTTTCGAATAATTCCTTAGAGGCGGGTTATCTATATGTTTATCAACCCTTCCTCTTATTTTTGAATAGTTAGATTCAAGTGCCGACGGATCAATAATATCGACGAATGTTCGCCGGTAATCCTCGTCAATGGACATTAACCTAACCTCATATTCTTTTATGATGGGAAGTTGATTATAATACTCAACAAGTTTCTTTGGTAATCCTTTTTTACGGATCAGCCGAAGTCCACCGCTATTCTTCACTTCATCAATGGTTCCGGTGTGCAACACTACTGGAGTATAGCGGACTGCCAATCTCCCGTAATAATAAAAATCGTTTGTGTTAGTGATCTTTTCTTTTGTATTCAACAATATGATTAAACTATCTAACTGTTGCAACCTCTCTGTAAAATAGATACCTTGTTCTTCGAAGTATTTTTGATCAGCTTCCAGGTCCTCGACAAATGATTCAACAAAAACTTTTTCTTTTTCATTATCAGTAATGTTTTCCCGAATATTCTCAGCAATAAAGCCCATGCTTACGGCAATAAAAATCATTAACCCTTCCAACAAATATTCTTTTAAATTTTTCTTTTCTACTTGTGGATGATGATGTACTTCCATAGTTTTTATTTCTGATTCGGTTAATGCATCTTCTGTGGACGATAGACGGTTGACCGTAGACTGCTCCTCCGGGCTTTCCGTCTTCCCGTCTTCCCGACTTTCTTCTATGTTTATTTCTTCACTCATTTTCTAAATGATATTCTTTTTGAATCTCACCGATCAATTTTTCTCCTTTTTCAAGTATCTTCTTTTTATAATCATAAAGACCAATTCTGGTATTCTTGATATAATGAACCCAACCTGACAGGTCTCCCAATAATTTCCTATCACTGGTGCGCAACTGAGGATTAGTAACAGGCCTTTTTACTTCAATGGTAGAATTTATTTGGTTAAATACAGATGCACTAAATATCTGAACAGCTATTTTTCTATACTCATTTTCTTCGCTCGTTTCAGCATCCTCCCATGATCTGATCTCAAGAATTATTGAATAATATGACATAATATTCATCGCAACCTGATCATTTTTAATCACCCTGAACCCACCGGCATTTCTCATCTGGTCAATGGTTCGTGTATTGACTGGAAATACGTCACTCTTGGTAGCTAACCTGGCATAATAGTAAAGATCATTAGTATTTGAGGGAATTGAGCGACCATCTAGTATACCGATTAAACTATCCATAATCCCAACTCTTAGTTCAAATACTTTTTGTTCATCTTTGAGTTTGGTCTGATCATCTTTAATATCCTTAATCAAAGATTTCATAAATTCTTTTTCTCTTTCCCTGTCTGAAATTTTTTCCCTGATATTCTCTGCAATAAATCCCATCATAACTGCCAGAAAGATCATTAACCCTTCCAACAAATATTCTTTTAAATTTTTCTTTTCTACTTGTGGATGATGATGTACTTCCATAGTTTTTATTTCTGATTCAGTAAATGAAACGGCTTCTACTCCCGACTCCGGACTCAAGACTTCAGACTGTTCTTCCGGACTTTCCGTCTTCCCGTCTTCCCGACTTTCTTCTATTTTTTCTTCTTCACTCATCTTTTAAATGATATTCTTTTTGTAAAAGTTTAATAAGATTAATCGCTTTTTGCTTCTGCTCATATAATTCAGGAATATAAATCCAGGTTAGATTTTTATTAACAAAGTAATAATAATTAAAAAGACGATTCAGTAATCCGGCTTTCAATTCTGACTTAATTACTTTGCCATTTTTACCTTTTCCATATACAAAAAAAGATCCTGTAATTCCTTCAATTTTACTTAAAATGAGCTCATTATCTATATCTCCATTAAATTCTATTCTGCGATTTAGCTCTTTATATTTATACAAGCTATCCAAAACTCTTTTTTGCTTTACTATACGAATAGTTCCAGAGCTTTTCATTTGCTCAAAG
>CAILAF010000297.1 GCA_903832075.1 uncultured Chitinophagaceae bacterium | reverse complement strand
TATATGTTACAAAACCTGAAACCTTTGCAAAATCGTTTAACTCCTTTGCCCCTTTACCCGTTGCGTTCTTAAAGGTTAAACCAACTATTACACCTTTTTTGTCTTTAAACCTTACATCGCTTAAATCGCCATCAATAACCTTAAAGCCTTTATATTCTTTTGGCTTACTTTGAAAAACAAAAGCAACGTTAACTCCTTTGCGTAATAACTCAATGGCTTTATTTTCGTTAGTTTCAGAACGGCTAAATGTCAAGCTATAATTTTTAGGTAAAACCTTATTAAACCTACTGTCAATTTTGGTGTAATCGTAAAATTTTACTTTTGGAAATAATTGAAAAATATTTTTACCATCTTTGATAATTATATTCTCATAAGGTATGTCACTTGTTCCGTTTAACCTTACAGCCAGTACCCAATCCTTAGAATACTTTTTAATAGCTGTTTCAATCTCACTAACCAGCTTTAACATAAAACTATCCCTATCGGATAAATACCACTCACTCTTATTACGCCTACCAATTTGTATTTTATCAAATCTCGCATTACCACTATTAAATAAACAACTCTTACTACACCCTACACTAGCCTTAGGACACAAGTTTTTACCCTTGCTGTTATCCTTATAAGGACTTAAATACATTATAAGAGTCTTAATCCCGATTTTCTCACCCTTTTGAGTCTTAAAATTATTAATTGTTAGTAACTGTACGTTTTTTCTTATTTCCATAATTTGTTATTTATAATGCAAATATAGTCTTATTTTTGTTACCAGCAAAATATATTTTTAAAAAGTTAGTGAATGTGAATAACTTTAAGACTTTTCCAGTTTTACTACATATTTATAAATATGAGAAAAGAAAATTTTATACTTAAAGCTAATTTAATTCATTCAAACAATTATGATTACTCTTTAGTTGACTATGTAAATAATAGTACTAAGGTTAAAATATTATGCCCTATTCATGGGCTGTTTGAACAAGCTCCGAATAATCATTTAAAAAATCAAGGATGCCCCAAATGTGGGGTAATTAGTAGAACTAAAACACGTTCAAAGCCAATTAAAACATTTATACATGAAGCTAATCTAACACATTCTAACAAATTTGATTACTCTTTAGTTAACTATAGTAATAATAAATTAGATGTTAAAATAATATGTCCTATTCATGGTATCTTTGAACAAAATCCAGCAGTACATTTAAAAGGATTCGGATGTATTAAATGTTCAAACATTATTAAGTCAAATAATATGAGTGGTAATGCCGAAGATTTTATCAATGAAGCTAATTTAATACACCAAAATAAATATTGTTATGATAACGTTAATTATAATAAAAACTATATAAAGGTTAAAATTATTTGCCCTGAACATGGTGACTTCACTCAGTCACCAAATAGTCATTTAAAAGGTCGTGGCTGTCCTGTATGTGGGTTAAAGATTAAAGGTGGGTGGACATCAACTAAATGGTTAGAAAAAGCTAATAAATCAACTCAATTCGATTCATTCAAATTCTATCTTATAGAATGTTTTAAGGATACAGAACGGTTTATAAAATATGGTAGAACGTTTAAAACTGTTAAAAAAAGATTTGAAGGTAAAATACCATATCAATATAATGTCTTACAAGAAATTATATTTAAAACTCATACTGATGCTTTTGATTATGAAAATGAAATTAAAACTATATTTAAAGACATTAAATATACTCCAGCGTTAAAATTTGGCGGTATGTACGAATG
>CAILAF010000296.1 GCA_903832075.1 uncultured Chitinophagaceae bacterium | reverse complement strand
TGGGAGTATCTACCGAAAATATGTGGTGGGGACCGGGCATACAAAACTCCCTCTTAATGAGTAATAATGCACCGGGTTTTCTGCATTTGACTCTATACACAACAAAGCCCATTAAAACGGCTATCGGTAATTTTGAATTTCAGTTGATTGCGGGGAAATTAACAGAGGATACTACTGTATTGCTGGAGAATAAAGATCTAACCACATTCTACTATAATGCAGCTGATTATTCGGGGATACCGGCAACTCCGGCTTTAGACAATAAAAGTTGGCGTTATTTAAATGCACTAACTATCTCATACAATCCAAAATGGATAAAGGGATTATATTTAGGTTTAAATAGGGTTGCATACACTTATAATGACTATTTAGGAGAAAATCAGGGTTTTGTTCATACCTATTTACCTGTTTTTATCGGTTTTTTTAGAAGCAACTCTGCTTATTCAAACGCAACCAGTCATTTGAAACAAATGATATCTGTTAACAGCAGGTATGTTTTTATAAAATCTCATGCAGAAATATATGCAGAATATGGTAGCCTTGATAATACTCATAACCTCCGTGATTTTTTGATGAGTTTGGATCATGGAGCCGGTTTTACAATTGGATTTAAAAAACTTTACCTTTTACGAAATAATAAATGGATTGATTTCAATTCAGAAGTTACCCAATTGTCTGAGCCTATAGATTATTTGGTTAGACCGGCGACAGGCTATTGGTATTTATACCAAGGCGGCTATACCAACGAAAGCAGAACTATTGGAAGTGGATATGGTATGGGAAGTAATATGCAAACAATGACAATTTCGCTGGTTAATGGATTAAAAAGTTCCGGAATTATTTTGCAAAGAATCCTGCATGACCCTAATCCTGATTATTCACATTTACCTGTAAGCGCTTTGGGATTGAGAGATAATAAATGGGAAGATATTTCGATGGGTCTTATATATCGGAAAAAAATGAATAACCTAATGTTTAATGCTTCCTTACAAAGTATTTTTTCAACTAATTATGCATGGAAACAAAACGATAATCCCATCAATTTACATGGCTTTGTAAGTATATTATACTATTGGCAATAAAAATTTTTTAACTATTTAGTGAAACATAAGGTCATCTAAAGATGACTAGCTTAATGCTAATTCTATAGCTTTTTGGCGATAGTTCTTTAATTTCTAAAGTTTAGTTTTAGAAAAATAGAATTAAACAATACATTTTGGATGTAATGGATATAGCGTAAACAGAACCCCTTGTTTTAATCACTGCTTAAATAATTTATTTGTATAGTTGCAAGATAAATAATGTAAAAATAAAATATAATATTATTTCGTTTTTCTTACTTAGATTAACGAATTAAACTATTAATTTCACGAATACTCGTTTCATTCGCATTAAGATTAAACAATTCATGATTCTGAAGTATTCTTTGAATATCCCACTCCCACCATTTTAATTTTTCTAGGTATTCAATGATACTATCATCAAATCGTTTCGAAATTACCACTGCGGGGTTACCAACAGCTATTGAGTATTTGGGAATATCTTTTGTAACGACACTACCTCCACCAATAACAGAGCCACGTCCTATCCTCACTCCGGGCAATATAACAGAATTAGAACCTATCCATACATCCTCCTCAATAATGACAGGTCCTTTTGTAGATATGTCGGTAGCGAAATTTTCTTTGAAGATTAAATGGTTTATAAAACTACTTGTTATTCTTTCATATAAATGGTTGAAGTCCACTATGCATACATTTTGCCCTATTGAAGAGAAACTTCCAATATAAATCTTCTCCTTTAGAGATTTTATTACTGTACCAGGTCCAGTTATAGAAGAAAATCTACCTAATATAATATTCCCATAACATTTTGATTCAGATATTTTACTACCCTCATTAACTATTTCCAGATTACATTTTGATTCAATAATTCGGCATGGATATTTTGGGTTAATACTATTATTTATTACACTATAATT
>CAILAF010000295.1 GCA_903832075.1 uncultured Chitinophagaceae bacterium | reverse complement strand
TTGAAATAAGTTTTATTGCCATGCTTTTGTTCGCGAACCCAATTGGCTAATGCACCTAAGTAACTTAATGAGCCATGTTCAAATAATAGCACACCATCATCAAAACTGATGCGTTCTTTATCCAATATTTTTTGTCCTATTTTTTTAAGGTCTTGATTTGTTGTTGATTCAACTAACTGATGAATGTTTACAATTGAAGAAATCATGTTCACAAAAATTTAGTGGCGCAAAAGTACGGTCAAGAATTTATATCATTGATATGAAGTTACAATTAAGGTTATGATAGTTATCACACAATATTAATGTTGAATAGTTTCCAATGCTTTCGGGTCATGTTTGTGTTTAAACATAATGGAGAAAGCAATAGCAATTACCAATGCATACATTGAGAAACTAAGCCAGATATTGTGCCAATCCTTTGTATTGTTATGTGTAAAATAAGTATCAATCACATAACCACTGATCTTACTTCCAAAGAATGCACCAAAACCATTGGTCATCATCATAAATAATCCTTGCGCACTGGAACGAATGGATGAGTCTGTGGATGTTTCAACAAATAAAGAACCTGAAATATTAAAGAAATCAAATGCCATTCCGTAAACAATACAACTTAAAATGATCATCCATAAACCATCGGATGGGTTACCGTAAGAAAATAATCCAAACCGTAAAACCCATGCCAGCATTGAAAACAACATTACATTCTTAATGCCAAATCTTTTTAAGAAAAAAGGGATGGTTAAAATAAATATCGTTTCTGAAACTTGAGAGATTGACATGATGATGGTAGAATATTTTACAACAAACGAATCGGCATATTGCGGAACATTTTTAAAATCATCTAAAAAAGAGTCGCCGTACATATTGGTCAATTGCAATGCTGCTCCTAAAAAAAGTGAGAATAAAAAGAATAAGGTCATTTTATAATTGCCAAATAATTTGAAAGCATTTAATCCCAATTGTTCAATTATACTCGCATCCTTAGAAATTGTTTTTTGCGGAGGACATTTAGGTAATGTAAAAGAATATATGCCCAAAACAATTGCCATGATTGCTGCAATATAAAACTGATTTGCATTGGCTTTACTTCCACTTAAATTGGTTACCCACATGGCTACAATAAAACCGATTGTTCCCCAAACGCGTATTGGTGGAAAAACTTTAACAACATCAAATCCCTCTCTTTTCAAAATGTTATAAGCAATTGAATTTGATAACGCAATAGTTGGCATGTAACAGATCATTGCACCGAAAATCACATAATACAATGTATCAGGATCATTCACTTTTGGAACAGCCAATAATATCAGTCCATATACAATATGTAAAATGCCATATAGTTTTTCTGCATTCAACCATTTGTCTGCAATAATGCCGGTGATAGCAGGCATAAACAAAGAAGAAAGTCCTAATGTAGAAAAGATTGCACCAAACTGAGCACCGTTCCATCCTTTTGCATTAAAACAATAAGTGCCAATTGTTATTAGCCATGCACCCCAAACAAAGAATTGTAAAAAACTCATGATAGTTAATCTGTTCTTAATATTCATTGCAATTGTTTTAAGTTTTAAAAATCAATGGGATGATTGGATGATGAAAGATAAATGAAAATATTTTAAAACTTTAGTAATACAATAAAATAAAAAATCCTGCTTTATAAAAAGCAGGATCGGTACTTAGTAACGCACAATATTTTTATAAATGTGCCTGAATTTTTTTATCTAATACTGATTTAGGAACAGCACCAATTTGTTTGTCAACTATCTTGCCGCCTTTGATAAATAAAATAGCAGGAATTGATGTGATACCATAATTTACACTCACTTGCGGATTATGATCCACATTCACTTTACCTACTTTAATTTTGCCTTCATATTGTTTTGCTAATTCTTCAATTACCGGTCCAATAGCACGGCAAGGGCCACACCATTCTGCCCAGAAATCCACTACTGTTAATTTATCGCTTTCGATCACGTCTTTTTGAAAGTTGGCGTCTGTAAATTCTAATGCCATAATTTTATTTTTTATGATTTAATTGTTGATGATTAAGGATGTCAAATATAAATCCAAAGCTTGGTTTGTGCAGTTTTGACTTATCCACCCTTGTTATTAATGACGAAGCAATGACTAAACCCTGACAGCGATGCAGAATAAGTGTCAGAATATGACAAAACAAAAAGCATCAAATCTGTTTTTATTAAACTTTCGTTTAACTATTCAGATCCGATGCTCTTGCGTTAAATTACCTTTTTCCTTATTCAGAATTCAGGTCATTTAAACATGCACCGTGTTTTTTTCAATGAATTCCTTTCGGTTTTCACTTCTTACTAACCCGATGCTTTAATTGAAGGGCAGATTTTCCTTTCGGAATTTCTGCGAATCAATCACATTAAGATTGTTTACTTTAACCGAAGCTATTGCAAACAGTTTCTTAATGTTTGGCTTGAGAAATTATTCTTTTTACAGAATTTTTTTCTTTCAGCCTTCTCTTCTGACTTACTCATTTTCTCTGTCGAAACTTTGATAATGTTCTTTCAGAAAAGGCGGAAACTAACTTCTTTTCTTTTGACAGACTTTCTGTTTTGTTTCCTCATTTCTTAAGTTTCAATTTCACTTGCGATTCATTTACTTCTTAATCAATGGCTTTTTACTTTGTCAGCATCCTTTTTAAAGGGATTCTATCATTTCAATCGCAGAGTAAAAGTAGTTACTCAGCATAGTTGTTTCCAAATTTTTTGCTTGATTGTTACACACTTGTTTTATACTGTAAATGCAGGCTAATTCACAGGGTTATCTACACCAAGCGGATAGATATAAACAGTTTTATAGAAAAAAAGTATAAGTGCTAATTAACTAATCCAACATTTACTTCCACATCCGGATTGTTTAATAAGAATTCTGCCATCTCATCATTCATCATAAACCCTTTTTCGTAATTGTATAAACTTATTTTTAAGTTTTCAATCGGTTCATAAATATTAAAACGCAAAGAAGATTTGCCCGGATGTTTTTTAATATTCTTTTCTACAAAATTTACAAAATCTTTTGAAACAGTTATCGGATGTATGGTGAGTTCTATATTTTTTGTGAGTGTTTGCTTCACCGTTTCTAATAACGACATGCTCATAATTTTAAATTCATATTCGCCTTCTTTTCCATAACGTTGTCGAAAAAATCCGTTGAGTAAAACATTTTGTCCTTTCTCTAAATAGTTTTGAAACTTTACATAATCTTCACTCCAAACAATAAAATCTGTTTTGCCGCTAAAGTCTTCAATCACAAATGAACCAAAATTTTTTCCTGTTTTTGTAACACGATGTTGAACATCAATCACTAAACCTGCAATGCGGAAAGTCTTGTTGGCATTGGCTGCCGAAAGGGTAGAAGATTCTTTGTATTCATTAAAATCACTTAATTGCATGATGCCGTAATGTTTCAATTCAAATTTAAAATGATCTAAAGGATGACCACTCATAAACATTCCGGTAACATCTTTCTCATGTTCTAATAATTCAGTTAATGTCCATTGTTCGCAAGACGGAATTTTTGGTTGTTGAATTTCCATAGCCATTGGAAGATCACCAAATAAAGTATTGGTGCTTCCGGTGGTTAATGATTGTTGAACTTGTCCATAACCAATTATTTTTTCTAAACCATTTATTCTTTCACCATCAACAATATGAAAATATTGTGCACGATGAAATTGCGGAAAACAATCAAACGTTCCGCTATAAGCTAAACTTTCTAAAGATTTTTTATTTACTGCACGTTGATTGATTACACGTTTAACAAAATCAAATACATCTTTATAAAAACCATTTTTTTCTCTTTCGGTAATGATAGATTCAATTGCATTTTCACCAACACCTTTTAATCCGCCCAAACCAAAACGTATCTCACCTTTTTTATTAACTGCAAATCCTTTTAGCGATTCATTAATATCAGGTCCTAAAACTTTTAATCCCATTCGTTTACATTCTTCCATGAATGCAGTAATTTTTTCAATGGCACCGGCATGATTTAAAACTGCTGCCATAAACTCGCTTGGATAATGTGCTTTTAAATAAGCAGTTTGATATGCCACCAATGCATAACAGGTAGAATGCGATTTATTAAAAGCATATTGTGCAAATGCTTCCCAATCAGTCCATATTTTTTCTAATATTTCCGGAGCATTTCCCTTTGCAGTTGCCCCATCAATAAATTTGCTTTTCATTTTATCTAATGTATTGCGATCTTTTTTCCCCATCGCTTTGCGCAAAACATCTGCATCGCCTTTACTAAAGCCTGCAATGCTTTGAGATAATAACATTACTTGTTCTTGATAAACAGTTATTCCATAAGTTTCTGAAAGATATTCTTCCATTTGCGGCAAATCATATTCAACTATTTCTTTGCCATGTTTACGACGAATATATTTTGGAATGTATTGCGCAGGACCCGGACGGTTCAATGCATTTAATGCAATTAAATCTCCAAAACTTGTTGGTTGCATATCTTTTAAAATGCTGATCAAATGTGGAGCTTCAAATTGGAATACACCAACACAATTTGCTTTTTGAAAAAGATGATAAGTTATTTCATCATCCAATGGAATATTATCCAAATCAATTTCTATTGAATGATTTTGTTTAATTAATTCCAATGCAGTTTTTAAAATAGATAAAGTTTTTAATCCTAAAAAATCCATTTTAATAACACCTGCATCTTCAATAATATTTCCTGCAATTTGTGTAACCCATAAAGTAGAATCTTTAGAAGTAGCAACAGGAATTAATTCTGTTAAATCTTTTGGTGCAATAATAATTCCTGCGGCATGAACACCGGTATTACGTACACTTCCTTCCAAACGTTCAGCTTCTTTTAAAACAAGTTTTCTTAGATCGTCTGTTTTTAAATTGTAAATATCTCTTAACTTTTTAATTCCTTCAATGGCATCCGGGTCTAAACCAAATAATTCTTCTTTACCTTTTTTCTCAACCCAATAACCTTCATTCGTAAGCTTTGCATGCAAGCAATGAACAAGTTCAGTTCCTGGTTTATCAGGTAACAATTTTGTTAGTGCATTACTTTCGGCTAATGGCAAATCCATTACACGAGCTACATCTTTAATACTGCTTTTTGCAGCCATCGTTCCGTAAGTAATAATTTGTGCTACTTGTTCTTTCCCATATTTATCAACAACATAATCAATAACTTTTTGCCGGCCTTCATCATCAAAATCGGTATCAATATC